>JANQEV010000088.1 GCA_028278145.1 Chromatiales bacterium
GATGGCCAGGAAGCGATCACCTGCCGTCCGGCAGATCTGCTTTCGCCTGAGGTGGAAAGCCTCACTGAAGAGCTGGAGACCATTGCTCAGGAGAAAAAAATCGACCTGGCAGAGAATATCATCGATGACGTTCTTACCTATGCGCTGTTCCCACAGGTGGGCCTGAAGTTCCTGGAGAATCGCAATAATCCTTGTGCCTTTGAACCGATCCCAGGTAGTGAACCTGAGCCAGCCCCAGCCACCGCAGCACCGGCTGCACCAGCCAGTGGTGGTGCAGAGGCCTATACTGTTCAGGTCAATGGCAAGTCTTATGATGTGACTGTATCAGCCGGTGGTGCCGTGAGCAGTGTTGCTCCGGCAGCTCCTGCAGCGGCTCCGGCTACACCCGCAGCAGCTCCTGCAACAGGCGGTGCCACAATCGTTGCACCTTTGACCGGAAACATCTTCAAGATCAACGTGGCCGATGGCCAGAGTGTGGCTGAAGGCGATGTGGTTATGATCCTGGAAGCCATGAAGATGGAAACCGAGGTTCGTGCCTCAACTGGTGGCACAGTTTCATGCGTTGCTGTGAAAGAGGGCGATGCCGTGCATGTCGGTGATACCCTGATTACACTGGGGTAAGACATGACTGGATTTGATGCGCTATGGCAGTCCATGGGGATTGCCAATATGGAGTGGGGTCAGCTGCTGATGATGCTGGTTGGCTCCGTCCTTATCTATCTGGCAATTAATAAGAAGTTTGAGCCTCTGTTGCTGGTTCCAATAGGCTTTGGTGCCATCCTGAGTAACATCCCGGTTGCCGGTATCGGTGGCCCGGATGGTCTTCTGGGGATGATCTACGACACGGGTGTGAAAACTACCATCTTTCCGCTGCTCATCTTTATGGGTGTGGGTGCCTTGACCGATTTTAGCTCCCTGATTGCTCGGCCCAGTACCCTGTTACTGGGTGCAGCAGCCCAGTTTGGTATCTTTGCTACCCTGCTGGGTGCATTGGCCTTGAATGTGGTACCAGGCATCGAGTTCTCTCTGGCTGATGCATCTGCAATCGCTATCATTGGTGGTGCAGATGGTCCCACAGCGGTATTTCTGGCTACACGCCTGGCGCCTGATTTGCTGGGTGCGATCGCTGTAGCTGCATACTCCTATATGGCTCTGGTGCCCATTATTCAGCCACCAATCATGCGTGCTCTGACCACTGAGGAGGAGCGCAATATTGAGATGCAACAGCTGCGTCATGTGAGTAAGCTGGAGAAGATCCTGTTCCCGTTTACCGTGTTAATACTCTGTATGCTGTTCCTGCCCTCGGCAGCGCCGCTGATCGGTATGCTGATGTTCGGAAATCTGCTGCGTGAGAGCGGGGTAGTGGAACGTCTAAGCCATGCCGCCCAGAACGAGATCATCAATATTGTAACCATATTCCTGGGTCTGGCCGTAGGATCCAGGCTCACTTCAGATAAGTTCCTGAATGTGGAGACTCTGGGTATCCTGGCACTTGGTGCCCTGGCATTCTGCATCGGTACCGCTACAGGTGTGTTGATGGCTAAGGTGATGTGCAAGGTAACCGGTGGCAAGATTAACCCCCTGATTGGTGCTGCGGGCGTTTCTGCAGTGCCCATGGCTGCCCGTGTGGTCAACAAGGTAGGTCTGGAGAGCAACCACCACAACTTCCTTTTGATGCACGCAATGGGCCCGAATGTTGCGGGCGTTGTAGGCTCGGCAGTCGCTGCAGGTGTACTGCTGGCAGTGGTTGGAAATTAACCGAAAATTACCGCTAGGGGGCTGATTTCAGCCCCCGGCACCTACCTGTAGAGAGATAAACGTCAATTTTGCACTAGATGTTGTAACCCGGTGAAGCCACTGGTTTTTTTGACAGCCAACATCTTGCGTAATAGAATCCCCCGTTTATGTCGTCTCGCTTACCTGAATTTATTGATCCTTGGCACTTTGCAGAGATAGGGAAAGAGATCTCTGGCCATGCCAAGCTTTCAGGTTTTACACGTCTTACAGAGGTGTTAGTAGATACTGCAGGTGAGGCAGAGTTTGAACTGAGGTTCCGAAAAGGTGAGAAACGGCGGGTACATATCACAGGTTATGTACGGGCTGGATTGAGTCTGGAATGTCAGAGGTGTTTGGAACCGGTACGCATTCCTGTCGCTACGGAGTTGGATGTTGTGGTAGTGGAGGGATACGAAGAAGCAGGTCTGCTTGGAGATGAGTTTGAGCCCCTGCTGGCTGGAGACAAGCGTATCAGGCTGAATGAAGTTATTGAGGATGAGCTGTTGCTTGCCTTACCCCAGGTGCCAATGCACCGACAGGGTGAGTGTGCAGCCAGCTTAGACAATACCGGGTGGTCGCCGGAACAGCTAGACGAGGAACAGGCTGAGAAAAAGCCTAATCCGTTTGCTGTATTGGCAGACCTGAAAAGTAAACAGAATTAAGTATTTATTGATTTATTAGGAGTTTGTACCATGGCGGTCCAAAAGAGCAGAAAAACCCCTTCCAGACGTGGCATGCGCCGTTCCCATGACGCACTGACCGGAAAGGCATTGTCCACCGATCCTACATCGGGAGAGCTTCACCTGCGTCATAACGTGACTGCCGATGGTTTCTATCGTGGTCGCAAGGTCATCGCCGATAAGGGCGAGTAATCTAAATAACAACAATACTCACAGGCTGGCAGGCATTTATGCCGTCAGCCTGGAGAGAATCATACTTCTTACCTTTTAACATCTTTGGGGCGTGTGAATTCGATGGCGCGATCTGACCGAATCACCATCGCATTGGATGCAATGGGTGGGGACCACGGTGTTAGTGTGGTTGTACCCGCAGCCCTGGACTTCCTGAAAAATGATGCGGATGTTGATCTTATCCTGGTGGGAAAAGAGGACCAGATTAGACAGCATCTGAATGGGTATGACAGCGGCAGGTTGTCAATCCAACATGCATCCGAGGAAGTGGGGATGGATGAACCTCCATCCAAAGCACTTCGTAATAAGAAAGACTCTTCCATGCGTGTTGCCATCAACCTGGTGCAGGAAGGGATGGCAGATGCCTGTGTCAGCTCTGGAAATACCGGCGCCCTCATGGCTACGGCAAGATTTGTATTGAAGATGCTACCAGGGATTGACCGCCCAGCAATTATCTCAGTATTGCCAAGTGTAGAAGGGCGTACCTGGATGATGGATCTTGGTGCCAATGTAGATTGTACTGCGGAGCATCTGTTTCAGTTTGCAGTTATGGGAAGTGAGTTGGTTGCATCGGTAGATGGCATAGCAAATCCACGTGTGGGGCTGCTCAACATTGGCCAGGAAGATATCAAAGGAAATGAACAGGTTAAAGATGCCCATGAACTTCTGGCCAATAGTTCTCTCAACTATGTAGGGTATACTGAAGGTGATGATATCTATACTGGAGGGGTTGACCTTATAGTCTGTGATGGGTTCGTGGGTAATGTCTCACTAAAGAGTAGCGAGGGTGTGGCCAAGTTATTTCGACATTACCTTTCTCTATCCTTTAAACGCAATATCTTCACCAAACTGGCTGGGCTGATAGCGATGCCGGTTTTAAACCATTTTCGTCGTTCAGTCGACCCAAGAAACTACAACGGTGCAGGATTTCTTGGATTGCGTGGAATCGTGGTAAAAAGCCACGGCGGTGCAGATATATATGCCTTCGAAAATGCCATACGTATGGCCAAGAAAGAAGTTATGACGAATGTTCCGGAACATATAGCCCAGGGTGTGGAAAAGCACTTTGCAGACAGGGGTGAAGCGTGAAATATGCCCGCATAGCCGGAACTGGTAGTTACCTGCCGGAAAAGATACTCAGTAACCATGATCTGGAAAAGATGGTTGATACCTCTGATCAATGGATACAGGAGCGTACCGGGATAAAAAAACGTCATATTGCCCGTGATGATGAGACCACCTGTGATCTGGCAGAACAGGCCTCTCTGCGCGCTATAGAAGCTGCAGGTATAGATAAATCAGAGATTGACCTGATCATTGTGGCCACCACAACGGCTGATCAGGTATTTCCCAGCACTGCATGTCTGTTACAGAGTCGATTGGATATCCACGGCTGTCCTGCCTTTGACGTACAGGCCGTATGTACTGGTTTTATCTATGCCATGAGTGTGGCCGATAAATTCTTCCGTGCAGGAGGTATTCGCAACGCCCTGGTAGTAGGTGCTGAAACCTTCTCACGCATAATCGATTGGACCGACCGCGATACCTGTGTGTTGTTTGGCGACGGGGCCGGGGCTGTTGTGTTACAGGCATCTGAGGAAGCAGGTATAATCTCCACCCATATACACGCTGACGGTGAATATAAGGATCTTCTTCAGGTAGAAGCAGGCATATCCAATGGTTACGCCCAGATGAAGGAGGGTAGTGCCTATACCACGATGCGTGGTAATGAGGTATTCAAGATGGCGGTAACCACACTTGGACGCATCGCCGATGAGACCCTGGAAGCCAATAACATGCAGAAGTCTGATTTGGACTGGTTGATTCCTCATCAGGCCAATATTCGCATTATCAATGCCACTGCCCGCAAACTGAAGATGAACATGGATCATGTGGTAGTCACAGTGGATGAACATGGCAACACTTCTGCTGCATCTGTACCACTGGCCCTGGATGTTGCCGTGAGGGATGGACGCATAAAACGAGGTGAAACGCTGCTAATGGAGGCGTTTGGCGGTGGATTTACCTGGGGCTCAGTCCTGCTTAAATATTAGTGTTAATAGACCCTAAATGAGGCCATCAATGCTGGAAAATCAAATTGCTTTGGTAACTGGTGCAAGCCGTGGTATCGGCAGTGCAATTGCAGATGCAATTGGCAAAAGTGGGGCAACGGTAATTGGTACCGCCACTTCGGAATCTGGCGCTGCCGCGATAACTGCGAGATTCAAGGATGCAGGGATAAATGGCACTGGCAAGGTACTGAATGTTACCGATGCAGACTCCATAGCCGGACTTATCAAGGAGATTGGTTCAGAGTACGGTGCGCCAACCATACTGGTAAACAATGCTGGTATTACTCGCGATAACCTGATGTTGCGTATGAAGGATGATGAGTGGGCTGATATAATTGAGACGAATCTCACTTCCATATTCAGGGTATCCAAGGCCTGCCTGCGTGGCATGATGAAGGCGCAGAAGGGACGCATTATCAATGTTGGATCTGTAGTAGGCGCCACTGGAAACCCTGGGCAGGCGAACTACGCTGCTGCAAAATCCGGCATGGTCGGGTTTACCAAGTCATTAGCGCGTGAAGTAGGTTCACGCAACATTACTGTTAACACAGTTGCCCCTGGGTTCATTGATACAGATATGACCCGCGAATTGCCTGATGAGCAGCGTGAGGCCCTCCTCGGAAACATACCTCTGGGCCGTCTTGGTGGTGCGGATGAGATAGCAAAAGCGGTCCTGTTTTTGGCCTCTGATGATGCAAGTTACATCACAGGTGAGACATTACACGTCAATGGCGGCATGTTTATGGGGTAATACCTACAGTATTATTGTCATAAAACACATTAAGTAACAAATATAACATATTGTTATATAAGAATTATAATGTGTTTTATGCTGGTCAAAGTTTGATTAATTTAGACTTTTAACTTTAGTGGATTGTGAATACAATAGCGGTCGGTCGCTTTTAAGTGATCTTCAATTTATTCGGAGGAATCTAATAACATGAGCTCTATAGATGAAAGAGTTAAGAAGATTGTCATGGAACAGTTGGGTGTAAAAGAGGAAGAAGTAGTTCCAGAGGCCTCTTTTGTAGACGACTTGGGTGCCGATTCTCTTGACACCGTTGAACTGGTAATGGCTCTCGAGGAGGAGTTTGAGACTGAAATTCCGGATGAGGAAGCAGAGAAGATCACCACCGTCCAGTTGGCTCTTGATTACGTAACATCACACGCCTAAGAGCATTATTTCTGTATTACTGTTATGGGGCAGCCATTGGGCGCCCCGTATCTCTTTCTCGTTCCCGAACGGGGGTTTAATCTTAAGATGGATAGACGAAGGGTTGTAGTTACCGGACTCGGTATGGTTGCGCCTGTTGGAAACACTGTAGAGGCCGCCTGGAGCAATATACTGGCTGGCAAGAGTGGCATTCGCCCCATAACCAATATCCCGGATATTGAAAAATTCTCGACTCAGTTCGGTGGTTCCATTGTAGACTTTGACATCAGCGAGTACATCCCTGCTAAAGAGGCTCGTAAGATGGATGAGTTTATCCACTTCGGACTTGCAGCTGGATGTCAGGCCATTGAGGATTCAGGCCTGGAAGTCACCGAAGAGAACGCCGCCCGTATTGGAGTTGCGGTAGGTGCCGGTATTGGTGGTATCACCGGTATCGAGAACAGCTATGGGGTATATCTGGATAAAGGGCCACGCCGTATCTCCCCGTTCTTTGTTCCCGCCAATATCGTGAATATGGTGGCAGGAAACATATCCATCAAATATGGTTTGAAAGGCCCTAACTACTCTATTGTGTCAGCCTGTAGTACTGGTAGTCATAACATAGGTGAAGCAGCACGCCTGATACGCCACGGCTACGTGGATGCAATGGTTGCAGGTGGTTCCGAGATGGCCACCTCACCAGTAGGTCTGGGTGGTTTTGCTGCTGCGCGTGCACTTTCCACCCGTAATGATGATCCGGAAGCTGCCAGTCGTCCCTGGGATAAAGACCGTGATGGCTTTGTACTGAGTGATGGAGCCGGTATCGTAGTCCTGGAAGAGTATGAGATGGCCAAGGCACGTGGTGCCAAGATCTATGCAGAACTGGTAGGAGTAGGTATGAATTCCGATGCCTATCACATGACTGCCCCTTCGCCTGGTGGTGAGGGTGGTAGAGACTGCATGCTGCTGGCTCTGCAGGATGCAGGCATGAATACCGATCAGGTTGATTACATCAATGCCCACGGCACTTCCACACCTGCTGGTGATGTAGCTGAGAGCACAGGCATCAAGGGTGCCTTTGGCGATCATGCATACAAACTTGCTGTCAGTTCCACCAAGTCCATGACCGGCCATATGCTGGGTGCTGCCGGCAGTGCCGAGGCTGTATTTACCATCCTTGCCATCAAGGATCAGGTGGCACCACCAACCATTAACCTGGAGAACCAGGACCCAGAGTGTGATCTTGATTACGTGCCGAATACTGCACGTGAGATGAAGATTGATCTGGCTATTTCCAACTCCTTCGGGTTTGGTGGAACCAACGGTTCATTGGCTTTCTCACGCTGTACTGACTAGCCTGATGAGGCCCCTCCTTGTTAATCAACGGGGATAGTGGCTCGACCATTTCCGCACTAGACCGTGGTCTGCAATATGGTGATGGTGTGTTTGAGACCATCGCTGTTGCAGATGGGCGTCCCTGCCTGTGGGAGCGTCACTACAGACGTCTGGAATCAGGCGGTTCGCGTTTGGGTATCTCCATCCCAGATCATGCGACCCTGTTCAAGGAAGTTTCCACAGAGATTGGTTTAAATGACACTGGTGTAATCAAGATTGTCATTACCCGTGGGCGTGGAAGCAGAGGCTATCGTCCTGATTCTGATTCTGAGCCCACCAGGATCATAAACTTCTCATCCTGGCCAGATTACCCGGTAGCTGCGAGAACGACCGGGGTGGTGGTGCGAATATGCTCAACACCGTTGAGCCAGAACCGCACCCTGGCAGGTATAAAACACCTGAACCGCCTGGAGCAGGTCATGGCCCGGCTTGAATGGGATGATATGGAGATCAGTGAAGGGCTTATGCTGGATAGCGATGACCATGTTATAGAAGGCACCATGAGTAATATTTTTATGTATAAGGATGGTCAGTTGCATACCCCCGACCTTACAGACTGCGGCGTTGCAGGAGTAATGCGTGGACTGGTACTGGATGTTGCAGCAGAGGTAGGGAAGCCTGTGACCATCAGATCCATATCCAGGTCAGAACTGCTGGCAGCCGACTCTCTGTTTCTAACCAACTCCCTGATGGCTATCTGGCCAATCAGAGATGTTGATGGCAAATCATTCAGTTTGGACAGTATTGATCAGAAACTGGTTTCTGAGATACATAACAGGGCCTATGTTTAGCAGGATACTCGGTATAACGATCATTGCACTCAGCTTCGCTCTGGCATGGATTATGTGGGATATGCAGGAGTTTGCCGAGATTCCACTTAATCTTCCAGAACAGACGGTTGACTATACACTGAAGCCTGGAACTACCATGGCAGTACTGGCCCAGGACCTGGAACATAAAGGGCTGGTAAGTAGTTCTATCTATCTGCGTATTCTTGCGCGCTGGACCGGTCAGGGCAAAAAGATCAAGCATGGCGAATACCGTCTGCATCGCGGTATGGTGCCGGAGGATATACTGGCGCTGATGGTATCAGGGAAGGTAATCACCTATAACATTACCCTGGTAGAGGGCTGGAACTTTCGCCAGATGCTGAAAACAATCACGGGGCATAAGGCTCTTCGGCATACCCTGGGCAACCTCACCAATGAGCAGATCATGGAGCAACTTGGGCATCCAGGCATGCATCCCGAGGGACGCTTTCTGGCAGATACCTACAATTTCCCCCGGGGAACCACAGATCTGGCGCTGTTGAAGCGGGCTTTCTCTGCAATGCAGAAGTTGTTACAGAAGGAGTGGGATGCCAGGGACAAATCTGTTCCCTACAAGGATCTATACCAGGCCCTGATACTGGCATCTATCGTCGAGAAAGAGACTGCGCTAGCCAGTGAGAGACCACAGATAGCCGGGGTATTTGTTCGGCGGCTGAAAAAGAAAATGCGTCTGCAGACAGACCCGACGGTGATCTATGGCATGGGAGACAAATATAAAGGGAAAATCAGACGCAAGGATCTGCGTACCGACACCCCATACAACACCTATACGCGTCACGGCCTTACTCCGACCCCCATATGCATGCCAGGCCGGGATGCCATACGGGCTGTTATGCACCCGGCTCCAGGCAAGACACTATATTTCGTTGCCAAGGATCAGGGGGATGGCAGCCACCAGTTTTCAGAAACCCTGAAACAGCACAATCGGGCGGTACGAAAATACCAATTGAAACGATAATCCTTAGCTGGGAATATACTGCTGTCTAATTGCGAAAAGAGAAACAGAATAATGACAGTGGGCAGGGGAAGGTTCATAACAGTTGAAGGGATTGAAGGGGCTGGAAAGAGCAGCAATCTTGAGTTTATAAAGCAGTTGCTGGAGGCTGCGGGCAAAGAGGTGTTGTTTACCCGTGAACCAGGTGGCACCCCATTAGGTGAAGAGGTGAGAAACCTGCTATTGGGACACCGACACACTGGCATGGCCGATGATACTGAGCTGTTGTTGATGTTTGCCGCCCGGGCAGAAAACCTGGAACAGAAGATCAGGCCTGCACTTGACGCAGGCATTTGGGTGCTGTGCGATCGTTTTACAGATGCCTCATACGCCTATCAGGGTGGAGGGCGTGGTATCGATATGCGACGTATACAGATGCTGGAGGAGTGGACCCAGGGAGACTTGCGACCAGATCTGACCGTATTACTGGACCTGCCGGTGGAAGTAGGGCTGGAGCGTGCTGGAAAAAGGTCAGAGCCAGACCGGTTTGAGAAGGAAGAGATACGCTTTTTTGAGTCTGTCAGGCAGGCCTACCTACAGATCGCATGGGACCAGGCAGAACGGGTGAAGCTGGTTGATGCATCAAGTCCGCTATATGAGGTTCAGGCCAGGATCAGAGAAGTATTTGATGATTATATTCAGTCTGCAAGCTAACCACCCATGATGTCCAACTTCCTTCATGCCTAGTATCAGCACCTTTCCTCCCTATCCCTGGCTCCAGGATGTGTGGGGACAACTGCAGGCTGTACGTCGCTCCGGAAAACTTCCCCATGCAATCCTGTTGGCAGGTGCTGAGGGTGTGGGAAAGTTTGAGCTGGCGCAGGCCCTGGCTTGGTCGCTGTTGTGCAAGTCTCCATCAGATGCCGGCCAACCCTGCGGAAACTGTAGTGGTTGTAACCTGCTGGCTGCCGGCAATCATCCCGACCTGTCAGTAATAGAACCGGAAGAGGCTGGTAAGGCCATCAAAATAGACACCATCCGTGAGTTTATCGGCCAGGAGGCCATAACCGCCCATGCTGGTGGTTACAAACCGGTCCTGATCAGGCCG
>JANQEV010000049.1 GCA_028278145.1 Chromatiales bacterium
GTTGCCATACTCCAGCAGCAGATGGATCAGCGACGGCAGGAAAAGGATGAACTGTTGGATAAGTCGAAGCGACTCCAGACCAGCCTCAAGATTATCCAAGAGGAGTATGCCATTACTGAGCCATTGGTTAAGCGTACCATCGTTCCCAAAATTGATCTGCTGCGGCTCAAGCGCCAGATCAATGATCTTGAGGGACAGATTAGTGCGGCCAGTCTGGCTTTGCCCAGAGTAGAGTCGGCCATTAAAGAGGCCCAGCGTAGAATTGAGGAGAAGTCCCAGAACTTCAAGGCATCAAGTCTGGCAGAACTGACACATCGTAATATGGAGCTAGACAGGGTAAAGGAGGCTATCCTGGGGGCTGAGGACAAGGTGGCCAGAACCGAGATTCGCTCTCCAGTGCGCGGCGTGGTGAAAGAGATTAAGATCAGTACCATTGGTGGAGTCATCAAGCCAGGTGAAGATCTGATGGAAATCGTGCCCCTGGATGATACTTTGTTGATTGAGGCTCGGGTCAGGCCGGCTGATATTGCGTTCCTGCATGCGGAGCAAAAAGCGCGGGTCAAGTTTAGTGCCTATGACTTCTCTATTTATGGTGGGCTACCCGGCAAGCTGGAGCAGATCGGTGCTGATACAGTACTGGATGAGCAGGGTAATGCCTACTACAAGGTTGTTATCCGTACCGAGAAGAATCATCTCTCCAAGGGAGATAAAAAACTGCCAATCATACCTGGTATGGTGGCAACGGTAGATATCATAACCGGTCAGAAGACTGTATTTATGTACATTATGAAACCCATTATTAGGGCAAAACAGCTGGCGCTAACCGAAAGATAGGCCGTTGTCTGTAAGTGATTACTATCTCAGTCGCTCAAGAATTTCCAGGCATAAATTGTTCATCTCAACAGCTTTGTTCTCACTATCTGTTTCGGCATAGCAACGCAGTCCCGGTGTATTTCCAGATGGCCTCAAGTGGACAATCTAACCACTGTCAAATGTGATCCTAAGTCCATCTGTCTGGTTTACTGCGCGAACTGATCTAAACTGGCTTCCAAGCAGATCCTCAATCATGGAAAAGCTGCTGTTAGTATCTGGTAGAAGCTGATGGAGCAGTTTATGGCTGGATTCAGTAGGAAAGTTGCGCAGTCGATTGCTGGCAGTGAAACGTGCCGGTAACAGATCCAGCAGTTGGGATATAGGTTTATTACGCTCTCTTGAAAGCAGCAATATAGCCAGAATGACGATGATAGCGTCACGGGTTGGTAGGGTATCAAGTAGAGAGTCCCCAATACTGATCCGGTCGCTAATGAGGAAGCCACCGTTTGCTTCGTAGCCAGCAACACGGTGTTTCCCAGTTGAGAGCATCTGTTGCATGGCTTCTATTACATAGGGAGAACCGATACGGTTATGCATAACCTGGTCAAACCGTCCGCTCTGTTCCACAACACTGTTGCACCTGATTAGCGTGGCCAGGTTTTTTATCTCCAGAAATTATGCACAGAGGACTCCAGCCACATCACCGCGTAACAAATAGCCATTCTCATCACTGACCAATGGGCGATCAGCATCACCATCAGTGGTCACAATACTGTCCAGGTGGTGTTCTGCGGCCCACTGTTTTGCCAGAGCAATATCCTCTGTGCGTATGGCCTCAGTATCCACGGGTATGAAACTATCAGAGCGTCCAAATCTGATAATCTCTGCACCCAGGCCAGATACAATATCAGCCAGGATATCGCGCCCTACCCCAGAGTGTTCGTATATACCAATCCGCATACCCTGCAGGCTATCTTTCTGGGAGCAGGAGAGGTATCTATCCAGATAGTGGGAAGTGGCTGCATTGGTTTCTGCGGGAGTGGCTGATGTATGAATAAAACGCCCAGATAGGTTAAATAGCCCCATTGGAATGTGGATCTGTTGTTGTCTGATGGATGCCTTATCCTGTTTTAGTATCTCACCCTGTGGAGTATTGAATATGATGCCATTTCTTTCGTCCGGTATATGACTGCCGGTAACCATAATCGCTGCTATTCTTTCCTGAATACCATGTAGGGTCAGTGCAGGAGATGGTAGCAGGCCACAACTGATCGGCATGAAGCCATAATATGTAATCGCTTTGGCTGCTGCTAGCATGATTCTTGGTGTACTAGGCCTAAGGTCACCTCCGATGGCTACCTGTTTTGATTTAGTAAATTGTTCTGTGGATTCAAGATGTTGCAGGAATACTGTTGTATATGCATGGCATATTTTATCGGCCATGGACTCTACCAGCCCCCGGCGCCACTGGTGCCAAAGCCAACTGATGGAGTATTCATAACCTCTTGTATGTGAAGGTTATTATTTGTATTTGACAACTTTTTCCCTTCTATTGTATAGGGTGGTGTGATATGTAGACGAGCTTAACTACTTTAATTCATGTGATTTATTACTCATATGAGGGATGCTAAAGATCTTTGTATTAACCATAATTTGTATCAAGGTTAAGTCTATTTTATATGCTAGCTAGAAGGCTGTATGCGGGATACTACAGAAATTGTTTAAATCTGCTATTCAAATAGTGCTAATACTGCCACAATAGCCTTCTGCATAAAGAGTTTTTACTGGCGTTAACATGTGTCATTTGTCTGGGTAGGTGGACGGAGAATGAAAGTGAATAAGCTATTGACATCGATCAGCGTTCTGGTGGTGGGACTGCTAATGTCTATGAACGTGTCAGCTTACTATGCTTATCTTACCCCAGATCCAAACGAGGTGAGGACTGGTGATGGTACGGTTCTTGGCACAGATGCTGGTGACTATCTAGGTTATATCGGTAATGTACAGGATGGTGTGACTATCGCTAATCCCCCTCCAATTCCGCCTACGTTTTACCAAGTAAGTACCAGGAGGTCGCAACCTGACGGGGCAGGAAGTGGCCCATACGTGACGAATAGCAATGCTTTCTTCACAGATACCGGAGACAACGTTCATTGGTATGATTTTTCGCTGACTGATCCAACCGACCTCGCTCTGCGTTTTGAGGCAGGCGCTAGTATGGCGTTTCTGGATATAAGCTTCTTTTTTGAAGCTGATGATACCCTTGTTTATAACGAGAGGTATAACAATGGTGATCCAGATGCTAATTTTGGCGGGCATTGGAATGATATATTCACCAATTTTGATAGAGCGGGAGATTGGTGGATGAGGATAGAAGGTGAGCTTGTAACAGGCGCAGAATCATCAGGATACACCGTAACCCTGGCTGCTGTTCCTTTGCCACCAGCCATCCTGCTGTTTGGCTCTGCAATTGTTGGCTTTGGCGTCATGGGACGTAAAAAGATACAGCGTCAGCTTTCCTGAAGATAGCAAAAATACTACCAGTTTTTGATCAAAAGAGGGGTTCGCCCCTCTTTTTTATTGGTTGGTATTAGTAGTTTCTTTCTGGTAATTGCTTTACCTTATGTGTAACATTTACTATATTGTGTAACAAATTGATTTAGGAAAATAAAATCATGTTCAGTTCGCAAGGCAAACTACTCATATCATCATTGATTGGCCTGTGTCTGGTGCTGCTTGCGTCCAATACTCTCGCCAGAGGTGGATACTCTCTGCAGCCAGGAGATATTTTGGAGGTATCAGTCTGGAAGGAGCCGGATCTGCAACGTGAGGTACTGGTGCGCCCGGATGGAGGAATCTCTTTTCCGCTGGTTGGGAATGTGCGGGCCAAAAATAGCTCGGTTCAGGATGTTAATAAGGAGATCGCTTCCCGCCTGGCCAAATATATACCCGACCCGGTGGTAACGGTAAGTCTGAAGCAGATGTTGGGGAACCGTGTGTATGTTGTGGGTAAGGTGCTTAAGCCAGGTGAATTCCTGGTTAACCGCAATGTTGATGTTATGCAGGCCCTAAGTATGGCAGGTGGCTTGAACCCATTTGCAGCAGGAAATGAGATAAAGATACTGCGCCGGGTTAATGGCGTGCAGAAATCTATTCCATTTCGCTACGAAGGCGTAGTTGAAGGCAAGAACCTGGCACAGAATATAGTACTTAAGCCCGGGGACGTCGTAGTAGTTCCCTGATTTGGTGAAAACTGCAAATGGATGCTGCAGGTTTTACAGGGGCACGATAGCTGATATGCCTATTATCAGAATATCAACTGTGGATACTTCTGGTCATCTCTGGCCGGTGATAGTGTTGTTTTGTTGTTTAGTATTCTCCGGACAGTCATGGGCGGAGAAGTGGTACTTTGAGCCTCTGGTGAGTATGCGCTTGGGTTATAACGACAATACCCAGCTTTCCACTGGCGACAAAATAGAAACCCTGACCTCATATATAACTGGTGATGCGGCACTGGGTTTTCGTACCGAGGTCAGTGATGTGAGCCTCACGGCCAGTATGATCGACCGGCGCTTCGATGACCATAAAGACCTCAATACTAACGACCAGTTTCTGAAGTTTAAGTCATCGGTGCGTTCTGGTCTGAACCTGTTCGGACTGGATGCAGATTTTGAACGTGAAAGTACCCGTACCAGTGAATTTGATTTTTCTGGTTATAACGTCAGCAATAAACGCCGCATAACCAAGTCCATTAATCCATACTGGGATCGTACCCTTACAGAACGTACCTCGGTTAGAGTGGGGGCTGGATATACCGATGTGGAATATAAAGATGCGGCTTTGACTGGGCTCAGTGATTACACCTATGAGTCGGCCTTTGTGTCGATGCAGCATATGTTGTCAGAGAGGACATCACTGCAGGGAGTAGTGAATAAATCCCTGTACACCTCTGATAGCACCGAGTTTGACTCAACCAGTGTACAGCTAGGCCTCAATCACATGTTTTCTGAGACCTTCAGTGTCAATCTGTTACTGGGTCCCAACTATACCAAATCGAAATTTGTCACCGCCGGTGGCAGTGAATCTACCAGTGATGTTGGCCGATTGGTGGATATGGGTTTTCGCAAGGAGTTCGAAGTTACCACTGTAAACGGATCTCTTAATACCTCTGAGAGTGCTGGTGGTGAGGGTAAGATGACGCGTAAGACGAATCTGGACCTGTCACTACGGCATAAACTTTCTGCCCGTACCACCTTTAACCTGAGTGGTAGGGCGCAACAGAACGAGAGTGGTGGTGGCAGTAATGACGACAGTGCAGATCGTACCTATTTCAGTGTGGAACCAAAACTGACCTGGAAAGCTACTCCCTGGTGGACCATATCCGGCTCATATCGTTATCGGAGATCTGAGAATACCGCGTCTGATGAAGGTGCTGCTGAGTCCAATGCTGTTTATCTTACCCTGAGATATGTATGGCCCAAAGAGTCATTCAACAGATGGATGGATCTATAGCCTGGAGGTTTGGAATCTGTTTTTCGGTATGATGTTTTTCCCTCTCCCTGCACTAGAAGTTGATGGTAGTTGAGGGCGTCTTCCATTGTCTGGAATTCAAGAACAGGATATATAGTGCCGATACATAATATGGAGTGTAAGTTCCAGGGTATTGTACGTACAATATAATTCTTTTAACTCCTATCTGGCTTTTTTGCGGATAGAGTGGTTGTCCTGGTGGGTACTAAACAAGTTTGCAGTATTTTTCATATGGTGACTGGTTTATAAATGGAAGAAATGGAAGAAATTAAAGGGCTTGGTGACTACCTGTCTATTCTAGGCAGACGTAAGAAGCAGCTCATTATACCGGCAGTACTGATATTTCTTGCCAGTACGTTATTAGCGTTTGGCCTGCCTTCAATCTACCAGTCCAAGGCTACGATTCTGATTGAGCAGCAGGAGATCCCTTCTGATCTGGTGCGATCCACAGTAACTTCCTATGCTGGTGAGCGCATCCAGATGATCAGTCAGAGGGTCATGACCACAGATAATCTGAGCAAGATTATTAATAACTATGGTCTGTATAAAGAGAAAAGAAAGACCACCAGTATGTCGCTGCTGGTGGAAGAGATGCGTGAAGAGATAAATCTGGAGATGATCAGTGCAGATGTGGTTGATCCGCGTAGTGGGCGCCCCACCAGTGCAACCATAGCCTTTACCCTCTCCTTCAATAATGAAAATCCACGCACCTCGCAGAAGGTTACCAGTGAGCTGGTTTCATTGTTTCTGAATGCCAACCTGGAGCGTCGCACCAAGTCCGCTATTGAGACCACGGGTTTTCTTGCTACTGAGTCCACCAAGCTGGAACAGAAGGTTGCTGAACTTGAGGCCAGTCTGGCTGAGTTCAAAGAGAGGAATATCAATAACCTCCCGGAACTGCAACAACTCAATATCCAGCTCATGGAGCGAGCTGAACGTGAGCTTAAGGATGTAGCGCAACAGATCAGGGTTCTGGATGAACGCAAGGTATATCTTACTTCTGAACTGGCCCAGATCAGCCCTAATACTGAGATGTTATCCACTGATGGTAGACGCATTTTAGGGCCAGAGGACAGATTGAAGGTGATGCAGTCAGAGTATGTCACCCTGGCGTCGCGCTATGCATCAACACATCCTGATCTGATCAAGATGAAAAAAGAGATTGCTGCTCTGCGTAAGGAAGTCGGTGTAACCGATGAAGCGGCAGAACTTAGACTGCAGATAAAGGACCTAAAGACGCAACGTGCCTCCATGCGAGAGCGCTACTCCGATAAACATCCAGATGTAAAGAAGGTACAGCGTAATCTGGTTAAGGCGCAGCAGGCTTTGAAGGATGCGCTTAAGAAGAGAAAGCAGGAGCAGAAGGAGAATGAGATTGAGCCGGATAATCCGGTCTATATTCAACTGCAGACCCAGCTGAAAGCTGCAGATGGTGAACTAAAATCGCTGCATATACTGCAGGATGAATTGAGGGCAAAGCTGGATGATTATGAAGCCAGGCTTATAAAGAGTCCCCAGGTTGAGCGTGAGTATCGTGATCTTACTCGTGACTACGATAATGCCATGGGGAAATATAAAGAGGTAAAGGCCAAGCAGTTGGAAGCTGAACTGGCTGAGGCATTGGAGCGGGAAAACAAGGGTGAACGTTTTTCCCTGATTGAACCTCCACTGCTGCCGGAAAAACCTTCCAAGCCAAATCGGTTGGCAATTTTGTTTTTGGGTTTTATCTTTTCCCTGGCTGGTGGAGTGGGGACGGTTGCCATTACAGAGGCCATGAGTGATGCCATCAAAGATACCCAGGGATTGATGATGGTCACAGGAGAGCCGCCACTGATTACTATTCCATATATTGAGGTGGAGGCTGAGCGGAAACGCAAGGTGGTTATCAGGCGCAGACTGATTGTAGCAGTGTTTATTGCGGGGCTATCTTCGGTAGTTGTGTTTCATTACCTGATTATGCCATTAGACGTGCTCTGGTTTGTGGTGTTGAGACGTCTTGGATTGGATAGTTGATGGAAGAACAGGTTGCACCAGGACTGATTTTGAATCGAACTGTGTATACAAATGAAGTAGAGAGAACCAGATGGAAAGAATTCAACAGGCACTGAGCAAGGCTGAGGAGCAGCGTCGAAAGATAGTCGATGGTGCAAAGCCTGTGGCTAGTTCCGGTCACGGTGATGTGAGTAATGCAGAGGACAGTAATCACAGTTCGATTACTTACTCCAAGACCAGGACAGTTACAGTGTCTCCTAACACTATGCTGGACAATCGTCTGGTTGCCGGAATTAAAGGCCATCCGCAAGCGGATACCTTCAGGGTCCTGCGTACCAAGATTATGTACAAGATGAACCAGGCTGGTATTAATACTATAGCCGTTACCAGTCCTAATAAGGGCAGTGGTAAATCTATGGTGGCAGCCAATCTGGCAGTAAGTCTGTCGCTAGAGGTCAACCATACGGTACTGCTGGTAGATATGGATCTGCGCAGGCCGTCTATTCACAAATACTTTGGTTTTCAGCCTGAGTATGGACTTGCAGATCACCTGTCAGGGGATATGGAGATCTCGTCACTTCTGGTCCACCCAGGTATTGAACGCCTGGTGCTGTTGCCATCGGGAAATCCTATTCAGCACTCTTCAGAGCTGATCTCGACGCCAATGATGGCGGATTTGATGGAGGATATAACCACTAGATATGCTTCGCGAATTATAATCTTTGATATGCCGCCACTGCTGCATATTGATGATGCCCTGATATTTATGCCCAAGGTGCAATCCAGCCTGCTAGTGGTAGAAGAGGGTGTGAGCACGCCGGCAGAGGTTAAGGAGTCGCTACGACTGCTAGAACATACCACCATGTTGGGGACTGTGTATAACAAGGCCCGGCAACACAAGCAGTCGCCATACTGAAGTTAAATCCATGTATGAAGAGTTTTTCAATTTTACCGAACGCCCGTTTTCCCTGACGCCGGATCCTTCATTCCTGTATATGGGTAAAGGTCATCGTATGGCTTTGACCATGCTTAACTACGGGCTGAGAAGTGAAGCTGGAATCACTGTAATTACTGGTGAAGTTGGAGCCGGTAAGACCACCCTGATTCATCATGTATTGGCAGGACTGGGGGACGATATTACCGTAGGTCTCATTTCAAATACCCATAGTGCATTTGGAGAGCTCCTGGAATGGGTGCTGATGGCATTTGGTCTGGACTACACGAATAAAACCAAGACCGAGCTATATCAGCTGTTCAGTGATTATCTGATTGAACAGTATGCACAGAATAAACGTACGGTGCTGATAATCGATGAAGCGCAGAACTTTGGGGCTGAAACCCTGGAAGAGTTGCGTATGCTTTCCAATATTAATTCTGGCAAGCATATGGTGCTGCAACTGGTGCTTGTTGGTCAGCCAGAACTACTCCAGACCATGAAGAAACAGGAGCTTCGTCAGTTAGCACAAAGGGTGTCGGTTGACTACCATATTGAAAGTCTGAAGCTGCCGGATACTATTGAGTATATTAAGTTTCGCATTGAGCATGCTGGTGGGGATCCTGGTATATTTCTGAAATCTGCATGCGCTGTGGTTCACTACTATAGCCGTGGTATACCACGGTTGATCAATACCCTATGTGATTTTGCACTGGTGTATGCCTTTGCCGAGGAACAGCGTAAGGTGGAGGCGCAGTTGGTGCTTGATGTGGTCAGAGATAAACAGAAGGGCGGTATCTTTCCCATGCGTAAGGAAGAGGACGATGAAGCGGTAAAGATTCGGGAACTGATTAAAGGTAAGCTGGGGCTGGATATGAAACCGCTATTGGTTGAGAAGGATATATTTCAGGATAAACAAGAGCAGATCGATCTGTTCTGATCCTTAGTGATAACGTCTTGTCACGCCATCAGTGCTGATTCGCAATGTATTAAGGGATTATATCCAAGCCAGATGAAACAGAAACAAAAAGTCCTTCTGACTGGCGGGGCCGGCTATATCGGATCTCACACCTGTGTTGAGATGCTGAATGCAGGCTATGAAATCGTGGTGGTTGATAACCTGTGTAACAGTAGCAAAAAAGCCTTGGAACGGATTGAGGTGATTACTGGTCAGTCGCTTGCTTTTTACCAGGCGGATCTTATGGACACGGATGCCATGAGCCAGGTTTTCAGCGAGCACAGCATTAATAGCGTAATCCACTTTGCCGGGTTAAAGGCGGTAGGAGAGTCAGTAGAACAGCCTGTTGCCTACTACGAGAACAACATATGCGGCACCATAAGCTTGTGTAAGAAGATGCAAGAGCATGGGGTGTTTAATATCGTGTTCAGCTCCTCGGCAACTGTCTACGGTGATCCGGCATTACTGCCAATTAATGAGGGTTTCCCCCTCTCTGCAACCAATCCATATGGCAGGTCCAAGTTGGTCATAGAAGAGATACTTAGAGACCTTTGGGTAGCAGATGATAGGTGGAATGTAACCTTGTTGCGCTATTTTAACCCAGTGGGAGCCCACGCATCCGGACTTCTGGGAGAGGATCCTTCTGGTATCCCTAATAACCTGATGCCGTATATTGCTCAAGTGGCATCAGGTAAGCTGGAGAGGTTGTCGGTGTTTGGCAATGACTATCCCACTATGGATGGAACCGGTGTGCGGGATTATATCCATGTAGTGGATTTGGCTAAGGGACATCTGAAGGCCCTGGAGAAGATGCAGGATGAATCAGGTGTCAGTGTATATAATCTTGGTACCGGTTGTGGCTATAGTGTCCTGGAAATGGTGTCGGCTTTTGAGAAGGCATCTGGAGTGGAGATTCCTTATCAGATTGTCGGTCGGCGTTCTGGTGATATTGCTGCCTATTATGCAGACCCGTTTTTGGCCGAATCTGCTTTAGGCTGGAAGGCAGAACTGGGGCTGGAGCAGATGTGTGCAGATGCCTGGCGCTGGCAAAAAAATAATCCAGATGGATTTGGATAGACGCCTTGACTGATATGTCTGCAAACGTGCTCATTTGATAGAATGGCTCTAGAGTGGTGATTCAATAATGAAAGGAATAATTCTTGCTGGTGGTTCTGGCACCAGGCTGTACCCACTGACCAAAGCTGTCAGCAAGCAGCTTATGCCTGTGTATGACAAACCCATGATCTACTATCCAATGTCTACCCTTATGCTGGCTGGTATTCGGGACATTCTAATCATCTCAACACCACATGATCTGCCCCAGTTTCAACAACTGTTTGGGGATGGATCACAGTTTGGACTAAATCTGGAGTATGCAGAGCAGCCAAGACCAGAGGGGTTGGCCCAAGCCTTTGTTATTGGCCGTGAGTTTATAGGCGGATCTGGTTGCTGTTTGATTCTGGGAGACAATATCTTTTATGGCCATGGATTGGGGACCAATCTGGAGAATGCGAAAAACATCAGCAGAGGTGCAACTATCTTTGCCTATCGGGTACAGGACCCAGAACGCTATGGTGTAGTAGAGTTCGATGCTACAGGTAGGGCAATATCCATTGAGGAGAAGCCAGTAAAACCACGTTCACGCTACGCAGTGCCAGGTCTTTATTTCTATGACAATCAGGTGGTTGATATAGCTGCGGACCTGAAGCCATCCGCACGTGGCGAGTTAGAGATAACCGATGTTAATAATAGGTATCTTGAACAAGGTACGTTACATGTGGAGATGTTGGGTCGTGGCACTGCCTGGCTGGATACTGGAACCCATCAATCGCTGTTGCAGGCATCAACTTTTGTGGAGACGGTAGAGCAACGCCAGGGACTGAAAATATCATGTATTGAAGAGATCGCTTATCGCCAGGGTTTTATAACTGCGGAGCAGTTACAGCAGCTTGCTCAGTCGTTATCTAACAATGGGTATGGCAAGTATCTGTTAGATATTCTGGAGTCTGATGGGTTATGAAGGTAATACCATGTTCTATTCCTGATGTGTTGGTTATTGAGCCTGATCTGTTTGGCGATGAGCGAGGTTTCTTCATGGAAACCTGGCATGCTGATAAATACCAGGCACATGGTATCAATCTGCCGTTCGTACAGGACAATCATTCACGCTCTTCCCGCGGTGTTCTCAGGGGGTTGCATTATCAACTTAAACACCCACAGGGCAAGCTGGTGCGAGTGACATCGGGTGCGGTTTTTGATGTTGCAGTGGATATTCGTCTGGGCTCACCAACATTTGGACAGTGGGCCGGAGTAGAGTTGTCAGATAAAAATCACCGGCAAATTTATATTCCTCCCGGATTTGCCCACGGCTTTTGTGTGCTTGGTGATTCTGCAGATTTTGTTTACAAGTGCACTGACTTTTATCAGTCGGAAGATGAGTACGGAATCATGTGGAATGATCAGGACGTTGGAATAGAGTGGCCTGAGATGGAATTTGTTGTGTCGGAAAAAGACCGTATGAATAAGTCGTTAACGGAACTAATGGACTTGGATCTATTGCCGAGATATTGAGGAGCAATTATGAAAATACTGGTAACTGGAAGTACCGGTCAATTGGGGCAGGAAGTGGTCCGGGTTCTCGCAGCAGATGGCAAGAATGTTACTGGAGTGAGCAGTAGAGATCTGGATTTTTGTCATCCGGAAAGGGTCAAGGAGTGGGTCTCCAGGTTCAAGGCAGATTGGGTGGTTAATTGTGCTGCCTACACCCATGTGGATATGGCGGAACAGGAGCCAGATAAGGCCTTCCTGATCAATCATGCAGCTACAGTAGCTTTGGCTGAGGGTGTTAAAAGCTATGCTGGACAGCTGCTACAAATTTCCACCGATTTTATTTTTGATGGGAAACAATCACATCCATATTCAGAAGGTGATGTTCCTGCACCATTGAATGTGTATGGTGAATCAAAACTGGCAGGTGAGCAGGCAGTATCTGGTCTGCTGCCAGAAGCAACTGTATTGCGTACAGCCTGGGTTTATGGTGAGCATGGAAATAACTTTGTAAAGACCATGCTTAAGTTTGCCTCTGAGAGAAATGAGATTCAGGTGATTGATGATCAGTTGGGATCACCAACCTGGACCTGGGATATTGCAGAGGCCATATGCTCACTGATTAATACTAATACAACTGGTATATATAATTTTACCAATGAGGGAGTGGCCTCATGGTATGACCTTGCTAGTGAGGTAATTACAGTTGCCAGGCAGCTTGGATACCAGGTAAAGACCAGCCATGTCAGGCCTATACCAGCGTGTGACTACAAGACATTGGCATCCAGGCCAGCATACTCAGTACTGAGTAAATGCAAAATCAGGGATGTCCTCAATTACAATATTCCGCACTGGCGTACTAGCTTGCGGGAGATGTTAACCCAATTACGGAAGACCAGATGAAGAAGCTTTTAGTAACAGGCGGTGCCGGTTTTATTGGTTCCAACTTTGTACATCACTGGGTACAGAATCATCCTCAAGATAGAGTGATTAATCTGGATGCGCTTACCTATGCTGGAAACCTGGAAAATCTAACCGGGCTGGATGGTTCTGCCAATTACCGGTTTGTGCGGGGAGATATTTGTGATGCTGATTTGATCCAGAGGCTGTTTGTTGAAGAGAGCATAGATCATGTAGTCCACTTCGCAGCCGAATCTCATGTGGATAGATCCATCTCCGGACCAGAGGCTTTTATAAATACCAATATTCATGGCACCTTTAATCTACTGGAGACTGTCCGCAATACATGGGGAGAAAATACTCAGGGCTGCCGTTTCCTCCATGTTTCTACAGATGAGGTGTATGGCTCTCTGACAGCGGAGGCGCCAGCCTTCCAAGAGACCACGCCCTTTGCGCCCAATAGCCCTTATGCAGCATCCAAGGCCGCATCGGACCATCTGGTGCGGGCATACTTCCATACCTATGGGTTGCCTGTGGTAACCACCAACTGCTCCAATAACTATGGTCCTTATCAGTTTCCGGAAAAGCTTATACCACTGGTGATTTTGAACTCACTGGAAGATAAACCATTACCGGTGTATGGCGATGGTCTGAATATCCGAGACTGGCTGCATGTGGATGATCACTGTGGTGCTATAGACCGCGTGCTACATGCTGGCCGGCCCGGTGAGACCTATAATATCGGCGGCTGTAATGAATGGACCAATATCGATATTGTACGCCTGATATGCTCAACCCTGGATGAGATGCGTCCGGGTGCAAAGCCCAGGAGTGAGCTGATTACCTTTGTAAAGGATCGCCCTGGACATGATCAGCGTTATGCCATCGATGCCAGTAAGATAATGGCAGAGTTGGATTGGAAGCCTGAATATACCTTTGAGACAGGCATACGTCAGACTGTCAGGTGGTATCTGGATAATGAGCAGTGGTGGAGCAGGATCAGGGATGGTAGTTATAAAGAGTATTACCGACAGCAGTATGATGTCTGATATACAACATCTACCTAACTCGAATAATCAATAATATCCTATATAATTAAACTCATTAACCGTAAAAAGGATACAGCGTGCTGTTACTCCCGATTATTCTCTCTGGCGGCTCTGGTACCAGGCTTTGGCCACTTTCCCGTGAAGCCTATCCCAAGCAATTTCTTCCGCTGGTGGGTTCAGACACCATGTTGCAGGCTACTATAAAACGTCTCGACGGGCTGTCAGAGGAGAACCCTCATACTGCCATAGGTGTGGCAGACCCGATCGTAGTGTGTAATAACGATCATCGTTTTCTGGTTGCAGAGCAACTGCGTGGCATGGAGCGGCAGCATGCTGGAATCATACTGGAACCAGCAGGGCGTAACACAGCCCCAGCCTTGACTATGGCCGCTTTGATGGCCAATAAACATGAAGAAGTGGACCCGATACTCTTAGTAATGCCAGCGGATCACCTGGTACGAAACGAGAAGGAGTTTCGCTCCGTAATCGCCAGTGGCTGCAAAATCGCGGAAAGCGGAAAGGTGGTTACCTTTGGTGTGGTGCCAGACCGCCCAGAAACTGGCTATGGATATATGCGTAAAGGTAGTGCGCTCCCAGATGATGGAATAACGCAGACCTTTCTGTTGGATGCCTTTGTTGAAAAACCTAACCAGGCTACAGCACAGGCCTACCTGAAGAGTGGGCAATACCTGTGGAATTCAGGATTGTTCATGCTCAAGGCATCGCGTTGGTTGCAACTGATTGAACAATTCAGGCCGGATATCCTGGATGCCTGCCGGCAGGCATTTGAACATGGACGCCTGGATGGGGATTTCTTTCGGGCAGATGAAGATATGTTCAGTGCCTGTCCTTCAGACTCCATTGACTATGCGGTAATGGAGCGAATCTCGGGTACGGATGGTGATGCAGTAGTACTGCCACTGAATGCAGACTGGTCTGATGTTGGCGCCTGGTCTTCCTTATGGGAGGTTATCGAACATGATGCATCAGGCAATGTATGTGACGGTGATGTGTTTGCCTACGACAGCAAAAATAATTTTCTGCTGTCTGAGGGTAGGTTATTGGCAGCAGTTGGGATAGAAAATCTGGTGGTAGTGGAGACGCCGGATGCTGTCCTGGTGGCAGATAAGGATAGGACTCAGAGTGTAAAAGAGGTAATTAACCATCTTAAGTCACAGCAGCGTGGGGAGTGTCGTTTCCATAATCGGGTGCACCGTCCCTGGGGTACGTTTGAACCCATAGGAAGTGGTGAGCGTTATCAGGTTAAACGTATCACAGTTAATCCCGGGGCGGCCCTGTCACTACAGATGCATCACCACCGGGCAGAACACTGGGTAGTGGTTAGTGGTACAGCTATGATTACTCGGGGTGATGAGCATGTACTGTTGACCGAGAATGAATCCACCTTTATCCCTCTCGGTGTCAAGCATAGGTTGGAGAATCCCGGTAGTATCCCGCTTGAGATAATAGAGATACAGTCAGGCAGTTACCTGGGTGAGGATGATATTGTACGGTTTGAGGATGTGTATAACCGTAGCTCAGGAGATTGAGGCAATATGGCAGGCCTGGATCTGTCAACTGTGGCAACATTAAGGGACTAATATTGCTGCCTGACCGGTAGATAACCATAAAGTGTATTATTACTTAAGAAGGCGGTAATGCTGCCGCATTAATAATAATGTGGCAGCGTAAGTATGTGCTCTGGCAAATGCTATACGGAAGTGGTGATCAGCTCTATACGACGGTAGTTGCACTAGTACGAGACATGATATGGAATGGTATCAAATGAACTCAGCTGATGGCATTTCCCAGTCATGCTGGCATTAACGGAATAATAATAGATGGTGAACAGAGTAAACCAAAAAATATGTGTGGTTGGTCTGGGCTATATTGGTCTGCCCACAGCTTCTCTACTTGGAACCAAGGGCTTCACAGTGCATGGTGTGGATGTAACCCAGTCGGTGGTGGATACCATAAATCAGGGGCAAATCCATATAGTGGAGCCGGACCTGGATATTCTGGTTAAGTCAGCAGTAGGTTCTGGTAATCTGCGGGCCGGCCTTGAGCCGGAGGAAGCGGATGTATTCATCCTGGCAGTGCCTACCCCGTTTAAAGGTGAGCACCAGCCTGATCTGTCTTATATAGAAGATGCGACAAACAGGATTGCCCCCTATGTAAAACCTGGCAACCTGGTAATTCTCGAATCCACCAGTCCTGTCGGGACAACTGACAATATAGTAGCGAAGATTCTAGCTGATGCAGGCCATAAGGTGGGCGAGGATGTATTTGTAGCTCATTGTCCAGAACGGGTATTACCTGGAAGGATTCTTACTGAGCTGGTGGAGAATGATCGGATTGTAGGCGGGATAGATGAAAAATCCACAGCTAAGGCGGTTGAGTTCTACCTCAGTTTTGTGCGGGGTGAAGTGCTGTCCACCAATGCCCGTACCGCTGAGTTGGCAAAACTTACTGAAAATGCCTTCCGTGATGTGAATATCGCTTTTGCCAATGAGCTCTCTCTGATCTGTGACCAGCAAGGGATTAATGTATGGGAAATGATTCAACTGGCTAATCGTCATCCACGGGTGGATATTCTGCAGCCTGGCCCGGGTGTAGGTGGCCACTGCATTGCAGTGGATCCGTGGTTTATCGTTGCAGCAGCACCACAACAGGCAAACCTTATTCGTATGGCTAGAACGGTGAATGACAACAAGCCGGACTGGGTGGTGGAGAAGGTCAGGGCCAGTGCCAGGAAATTCAAACATCCAGTCATCGGTTGTCTGGGGTTGGCGTTTAAAGCAGATGTAGATGATCTACGTGGGTCACCTGCCTTACATATCGTTCGGCAGATCCAGCAGGAACAGTTGGGCGAATTGATTGTAGCGGAACCAAATATCTCGTCACACGATGAGTTTGAACTACAATCCTATCAGGATGTAATCAACAATGCCGATATACTGCTGTTATTGGTGGACCACAAACAGTTTCATGGTTTAAAGGCATCGGATCTGAAAGAGGTGGTCCTGATAGACACCCGTGGTCTGATCAAATGAGTTCCAGGGTTCTAGTTGTATTTGGTACTCGACCAGAAGCCATAAAGATGGCTCCGGTGGTTATTGCTTTGCAGCAGTCAGAATGGGCAGACGTGCAGGTGTGTGTTACTGCGCAACATCGTGAGATGCTGGATCAGGTTTTGGATTTGTTTGGCATAGTCCCAGAGCATGATCTGAATCTAATGCAGCCAGGCCAGGATCTGTTCGATATCACTGCTAATGTGCTGCTTGCGCTTCGGGATGTCTTGCGTCAAGAGCGACCGGATATAGTTCTGGTGCATGGCGACACCACTACCTGTTTTACTGCGGCTCTGGCTGCTTTCTATGAAGGTATAGCTATTGGCCATGTAGAGGCTGGATTGCGCACCGGTAATCTGAGTGCTCCCTTTCCTGAAGAGGCCAACCGTTCTCTAACCGGCCGACTTGCCAATGTGCATTTTGTTCCTACCCAGGGTGCAGCGGATAACCTGATCATAGAGGGTGTTCCGAAAAAGGCTATTCATATAACCGGTAATACAGTTATAGATGCCCTGCTGATGGTACGAGACAAGGTAGCTGAATATCCCGTATTACACTGGAGTGGACTGTTGGGTGAGCAGTTGCATGGAAAGGTTACTGATGAAACCAGGAAGTTGGTACTGATTACTGGCCATCGCAGGGAGAACTTTGGGCAGGGCTTTATAGATCTATGCACTGCGATACGGGAACTTGCCAACCGACATTCAGATTGGGATCTGTTGTATCCAGTGCATCTGAATCCAAATGTACAGAAGCCGGTATATGAGTTACTCGGTGGTCTGACCAATGTGCATTTGATCGAACCACAGGACTACGCACCCTTTGTCTGGCTGATGGACCGGAGTGATCTGATCCTGACAGACTCTGGTGGTATTCAGGAGGAAGGGCCTTCACTGGGAAAACCGGTATTGGTAATGCGTGATGTGACCGAAAGGCCAGAGGCGGTTGATGCGGGCACGGTGAAGTTGGTAGGAACGGATACAGCTACAATTGTTGCAAGTGTAGAAGAGCTACTGGGAAATCAATCACTGTATGAAAAGATGTCAATGGCACATAACCCATATGGTGATGGCCAAGCGTGTAGCAGGATTGTGGATGTGCTGCGCCAAAGATCTAATACCATAGCGAAATCTAAAGGTGAGTCATAGAATATGCTCTTGGGCCAGAAGGGTTTTATTGATTTACCTGTGGGAGAGACAGCTTTCTACTAGTAGGACTATATGAGTACATTTGTCTGGAAATTCGGATTGACTTTTATTCTGCTGCTTACAGTGGCTATTGGATTGATGGCTATCGTATTTTTCGATGGGCTATACCATATGATTGGCTATTGGGAGAGAGATGAGTACAGTCATGGCTATCTGTTGCCGTTGGTGGCCGGGTATTTTGTCTGGCAGAAGAAAAATGAGCTAGCACAAATTCAATTCAGCACCAGCTGGCTTGGTGTGGCGCTGTTCTGCCTGGGTCTGGTAGGTTTTCTGGCAGGTGAATTGAGTACCCTGTTTACAGTTATCCAGTATGCATTTTTACTTGCCCTGGGTGGCCTGCTTCTAGCAATAATGGGATGGCCTGCCTTCAAAATAATTTTGGTGCCATTCTTTATTCTGTTCTTTACCGTTCCTCTACCCAACTTCCTGTATAACAATCTCTCGGCGTTTCTGCAGTTGATCTCGTCTGAACTTGGTGTTTGGGTAATTCGTCTGTTTGGGATCAGTGTCTACCTGGAAGGCAACGTAATAGACCTGGGCGATTATAAACTGCAGGTGGTGGAAGCCTGTAGTGGTTTACGTTATCTGTTTCCTCTCATGTCTTTAGGTTTTATTGCCGCCTACCTGTATAAGGATAAATTCTGGAAAAAAGCAGTGGTATTTCTCTCCACTATTCCCATTACCGTTTTTATGAATAGTTTCCGTATTGGTGTCATTGGGGTAATGGTGGAGTACTGGGGGCAGGAGATGGCGGAAGGTTTTCTGCACGATTTTGAAGGCTGGGTCGTCTTTATGGCCTGTACAGCAGTATTGGTATTGGAAATGTGGTTGTTGTCAAAGATTGGTAGAAACAGCGTGCCCTTTAGCGAGGTGTTCGTCCTTGATGCTCCGGTAACCATACCTGAAGCATCTGAGGTTAAGGCCAGGTCAATTCCTGTCAGTTTACATTTATCAGTAATGCTACTTGTGGTGTGTGCTATTGCTTCTCAAGCGCTGCCAAATAGAACTGAAGTAATACCGGAGCGAAATGTATTTAATACTTTTCCTATGGAGATAGGAGAGTGGAAAGGTAAGCGGGATATTATGGAAAGTATATACCTGGATGCCCTTAAGCTCAGCGACTATATAATTGCCGATTATGCAGGTAAGGAAAACCGCCCGGTGAATTTCTATGTGGCTTACTATGACTCACAGCGTAAAGGCGTATCGGCACATTCTCCCAAGTCCTGTCTGCCTGGTGGTGGTTGGCAGATTGCTGAATTTGATCAGAAGACCATAGATGGTGTATTTGTAGCAGGAAAGCAGTTGCGGGTTAATAGAACATTGATCCAGTTGGGAGATGTGAAACAGCTGGTCTACTACTGGTTTCAGCAACGGGGGCGGGTTGTTACCAATGAGTATCTGGTGAAGTGGTTTCTATTTTGGGATGCATTGACCAGACAACGGACTGATGGAGCTCTAATAAGGCTTACTGCACTGGTTCGCCCGGGTCAGGAGGTTGCGGAAACTGACAGATTGCTCCAGGAGTTTGTGGGAGACGTAAGTTCAGAATTAGATAGATTTATCCCGGAATGATGAGGGCGTCATGTCGACACTGGGATTAATATCTTTTCTGATAGCGATTTCGCTATCAATGATGCTGATACCACTGTTGGTGCGGATTGCGCCAGCAATTGGTTTGGTCGACCTGCCTGGTCCGCGCAAGATACACACCGATGTGGTGCCGCGAGTGGGAGGCATAGCAATATTCCTGGGTAGTATGATTCCTCTTCTGATCTGGTTACCCAAGACACAACTTTTTTACGCGTTACTGGCTGCCTTATTGGTGCTGTTTCTGTTCGGTGTTTGGGATGACAAGAGTGATATTGATTTCCGAGCCAAATTTCTTGGTCAGATAGCAGCCGCTACCATCCTGGTTTACGGTGGTGATATCTACATTCATCAGTTTCCTTTTTTTGAAGACAATGAGATTCCACAGGGGCTTACCCGTATCTTTACCGTAATACTGTTGGTAGGGGTTACTAACGCGGTAAATATGGCAGATGGCCTGGATGGGCTGGCAGGTGGAACCAGTCTCCTAGCTGTGGGTTGTATGACAGTTACTGCATATCTTGCCCAGGATGTACATGTGGTGATATTCGGATTGGCATTGATTGGTGCCACCCTGGGCTTTCTTCGTTTTAATACCTATCCGGCACGTCTGTTCTTGGGCGATTCTGGCAGTCAACTATTGGGGTTCTGTTCGGGTGTGATTTGCATCCTTGTCACTCAAAGGAGCAATACTGCGTTAAGCCCCATGATGGCAGTTTTGGTATTAGGGCTACCACTACTGGACGTACTTACGGTTATGGCAATAAGGATATCTGAAGGTCGTTCGCCGTTTTCAGCAGATAAGAAACATATACACCATATGTTTTTAGATGTCGGGTTTTCTCATCGTGAAGCTGTGTATGTGGTTTACACCATACAGATAGCGCTTGTGTTGACAGCCTTTCTTTTAAGATATGCGACTGACGAGCTGCTACTGCTAGTCTATATGGTCTTCTGTATCACGCTGCTTTCTATGATTGCCCTTGCCAAGCACCGGGTTGGTGCAGTCAGTATGTGGGTTATGGGTTCACAGAGATTTCTGGCCAGGATTGGAATTGATGCCGAGCTTGGCGTCTATAGGAAATTCTCTTATCAGACTATTCGGGTAATACTCAGTGCCATCCTTATTATAGGGGTAAGTAGTATTGCAGATATCCCTGAAGACTTCGGGCTGATGGCTGTCCTATTGCTTGTTATGCTGATACCGTCACTGTTAATTAGAAATGCATTCACTAATACCATAGTGAGACTCTGTCTCTATGTTACTGCGGGGTTTGTGGTCTATTTTATAGAGCTTGCACAACAGGATGGAGTTATTGTAGCTAACTATCTGCCGGTGCTGTTTCTGATTGTCGGGGTTGCAGTGGCATTTCTGATTCGAATGGCAGGTAGTTCAGTGCGAGAGTTTTCAGCCCTGGATTTCCTGTTGTTGGCAATGGCAGTTATCGTATCGCTTTTTCCTGAAGCCAAGGTGATGGACGGTATTGATGCCAAGATGGTGATTGAGATTGTGGTTCTGTTTTATGCTGTTGATGTTCTGTTTAATCGCCGGGATAGGTTGGAAAAATTTGTCCTGGCAAGTACGTCAGTCGCTTTGCTGATAATAGTGTTTAAAGGCTTACTGTAGCTTGAGTGCGCCAGTAGGTTTTCATGCTGTGCTGTACGGATAGATTGCTTTCTTCTGCTAATCGGTCATCATTAGCAGGCCAGGTAGAGATGGATGGGGACTGGGAGCGCTAGCCTGGGTTATTTTTCGATTTGTTAAAGAGGTACTTGCTGTGTCTATAACAAGGAAATTCCGTGGTAACAAACTGCTCTATGTGCTGGTGGTGTTGTTATGCGTTCAGATGCTTACCTCCTGTGGTGGGGCTGAAGATAGAAAGGCGAACTATTTCAAACGCGGGATGGAACTGTATCAACAGGGAAACTACGTAAAAGCAAAACTCGAATTTAAGAATGTACTCCAGATCGATCCAAAGGATGCTGAAGCACACTTTATGTTTGGACAGATCATGGAAAAAGAGCAGGACTGGCGCAAGGCCTATGCCCTGTTTCTGCGTGCAGTTGAATTGAATCCAAATCATACCGGAGCTCAAATACATCTAGGTCGCCTCTATGCCATGAGTGGCGCACCGGAAAAGGCTTTGGAAACAGCCGATAAGGTATTGGTGCAGAAGCCAGGTGACCCTGCTGCCATGGTGCTGAAGGGGTTGGCCAAGGCCAGAATGGGAAGCAAAGAGGATGCGGTACGGGATGTTGAGGCTGCGGTTAAGGTGGATTCCAGCAATGTGGATGCGGTCTCCTTACTCTCAGCTCTATATGCTGATCTAGGGAATATGGACAAGGCCATACAACTGGCCAAGCAGGGTCTGGAAGAGAACCCTGAACATATGGGTTTGCATCTGCTGTTGGCACGCATGTACGAGAAGACCGCAAATACCGATGGTACGGTAGAGCTACTGAAAAAAATGATTGAGTTGCAGCCCGACAACCAATCCAATCGTACCCGGCTTGCTGCCTACCATCATGCCAAGGGTAACAAGGCCGAGGCAGAAAAGGTGCTTCGAGATGCTATTGCCGCCAAGCCAGACAGCGTAGATGCCAAGTTATCACTGATCGATTACCTGGGTAAGAATAAAGCAACCAGAGACAGGGCGGAGCAGGAACTGAAAGAGTTTGTAAAGAATGATCCTCAGGAGTACCAGCTCCAGTTTGCCATGGCCAAGATCTATCTGGGTACAGGGCGTCGGGAGGAGGCGAGGAAACTCTACCAGGATATCTCAAGCAAGGAGAAGGAAGGAGTTGATGGTGCTATGGCCAGGACTAAACTTGCTGGCCTGTTGATGATGGAAAAGAAGCTGGAACAGTCTAAGGAGATGATTGACAGTGTCTTGGCTGAAGACCCAAAGAATAAAGAGGCCCTGCTGACTAGAGCTGCACTATCTCTGGCTACAAATGATGCTGATAAGGGTATCGCTGATCTACGTACTTTATTGGGAGAAGATCCTGGGCATGTAAAGGGGCTAAGGCTGAAGGCCAGAGCCCATCTGGTGAAGAAAGAGACTGCACTGGCTCGCGAAAGTCTGGAGGCGGCCATTCAGGTTAGTCCACAGGAATCTGCTGCCAATTTTGAACTGGCGCAACTGCTAGTACAGACTGGGAAAGAGGATGATGCAATTGCCGTGCTGGAAAAGATGCAGAAGTTTGCCCCGGATCATGTTGGGATCATGCTGGGTTTGGCCAAGATATATGCCAAGCAGCAGAAATGGGATAAGGTCGCATCTGTAGCCAAGCTGATACAGGCGAAGAACCCGGATAAAGCGCTAGGTTACTATTATGGAGGTCTTGCGCTGCAGGGAAAAGGAAAGCTGGAAGAGAGTGTGAAGCTGTTTGAGCAGTCACTGAAACGCTCACCCAACGCAGTAGAACCGTTGATTGCCATTGCCAGGAGTTGGCTGGTGTTGAAGCAACCGGACAAGGCATTAGAACGAGTTCAACAGGTAATACAACAGAACAAGAAGAACTATCTGGCCTATAACCTGGAGGGTGAAATCCACATTAGACAGAACCAGCTGACTGAAGCCAAGGCATCGTTTAAGCGGGCACAAGAAGTTAATCCAAAGTGGTCCATCCCATACAGAAATCTGTTCAAGCTGAGCCTGATTGAAAGGGATATTCCCGGCGCAGTGAATATACTTGAGGATGGGTTTAAGAAAACCAATGACCTGTCTCTGGCTGTAGAGTTGGCAGGAGTATATGAGCGTATAGGGAAAGCAGCTGATGCCAAGGCATTGTATGAAAAACTGTATCAGGAGAGACCAAATCTAGCAGTGATAAAAAACAATCTGGCCATGCTGCTGCTGCAGGGCAAGCCTGATCAGGCGACCTTAGATCGCGCTCTGGAACTGACCAAGGATTTCGCCCTCTCAGAAAATCCTATCTATATTGATACCCTGGGTTGGGTTTACTATATCCGCGGTGAGATGGCGGATGCTGTAACCATGTTGGAGCGGGCAGACCGAGGTAAACTAAAATTGCCTGATATTCCCTATCATCTGGGAATGGCATATTACAAATCAGGTAGAAAACAGGATGCTGCTAAGAAGCTTGAGGAAGCGTTAAATTATGAGCGCTCTTTCCAGGGTCGGGATGAGGCTGTCAGGGTATTGAAAGAGATTAAGGAGAAATAGCATATCTCACACCAGCTTGTGGTAGCCCTGATGTGACCAGATATTGTTATGGGTACAGGTCTATATGGAAGCGCCGTTTTCAACTTAAGAGCCACGAAGGCAACTAATTTGATTCCTGGCGCTATCTGTCTATCTAGAGGCCGAATTATCCTGTTGTGATGGAAAGCTATCAGTTACAGTACTTTTCAATATACTTGGTGTTTTTATCAATCTCTGCCTGACGCTCCTCGGGTGAAAGAGTCTTATAGCTTCCGTCTTCCTGCTTTATTCTTGACCTGGGGTGGTCTTTGACCAGTTCAAGGTTCTTTCTGGCTATAGCGCAGTTCTTTTTCTTGGTTTCCTCATTCTTGGCTTTTAATTCTTTCTCTGCAGCTGTTTCTGATTTCTTTTTATTTGCTTCATCCATAGCTGCCTGTCGCCGCTTCAGGTCTTTCATGATTTCATCTGGGGCAGCAGCTGGCTTCGGTGGTGGCTTGATAACAGTTGCTTCTCCGGACGGGGGAGGTGACTGGGAGTAAATAGTAACCCCGTTTTCATCCACCCAGCGGTAGGTTTTTGCCGTGGTGGGTAACAACCATATCAGGAGCATGATTGACATTGTGACCATCGAAAAACGTTTCATGATACTTCTGCCGTCCTTTGAGATGTAATTTAATATCCCTATTATGAGCAAGCATTCCAGGTTGGCAAGTATTTAGGCGGATCTAATTAGCGTTATAGTGCTTGAAATGCGGTTTTTATAGGCAGTATGTGATTTGGTTGCGGTTAAACCTTGATTGCCGAGCGACTTAACATGGCCCCACAAGTTATTTGGTCTTTATCCTGCTGGCTGGTTATCTGCTATGGGATAAATCACAGGCAGAGGCAATAGCCCATAGTTTGAGTGTGGTTTAACGGCGGTCAAACCAGACTTAGCCCCGGTTCTCCTTGACCTGAATGCCCAATATTAGTAATTTGAGCGGTTCTGTGATTTTTATTGGAATTTTGCTGGGTCGGCTATAGGTCTTTTGGTTGGTGTAGTAGTTGTTGGAGGTCTCTGACGTGGAATTGAGTGGTTCCGAAATCGTCGTTCAGTGTCTGAAGGACGAAGGTGTGGAGTATGTATTTGGCTACCCTGGTGGTGCCGTTCTGCATATCTATGATGCGATATTCAAGCAGGATGACGTGAAGCATATTCTGGTGCGCCATGAACAGGGTGCAACCCACGCTGCTGACGGATATGCCCGTGCCACCGGCAGACCAGGCGTGGCCCTGGTAACATCAGGCCCTGGTGCCACCAATGCGGTGACTGGTATAGCTACGGCCTATATGGATTCTATCCCCATGGTGGTCCTTACCGGTCAGGTGCCGTCTCCTTTTATTGGTAGTGATGCCTTCCAGGAGGTGGACACAGTCGGTATCACCAGGCCATGTGTGAAGCATAATTTTCTGGTCAAGGATGTACGCGACCTGGCGGAAACCTTCAAAAAGGCGTTCTATATCGCCACCTCAGGCCGTCCTGGGCCGGTGGTAATCGATATTCCCAAGGATATTACCGATCCAGGGGTGAAGATCCCATACGAATATCCAAAAAAGGTCTCCATGCGTTCCTATAACCCGGTAACCAAGGGGCACAGTGGCCAGATTAAAAAGGCTGTAGGTATGATTCTGGCAGCCAAGCGTCCGGTGGTCTATTCCGGTGGTGGCGTGGTACTGGGTAATGCCTCGGAATCACTAACAGAACTTGTGCGCCAACTGGGGTTGCCAATCACCAGTACCCTTATGGGGCTGGGAGCATATCCATCCAGTGACAAGCAGTTTCTTGGCATGCTGGGTATGCATGGCACCTATGAAGCTAATATGGCCATGCATGGAACAGATGTACTGATTGCCATAGGTGCCCGCTTTGATGATCGGATAACTGGCCATGTGGAACGCTTCTGTCCTGACGCCACGATCATCCATATCGACATAGATCCATCTTCTATCTCCAAGAATGTCCGGGTGGATGTGCCTATAGTGGGGGCGGTGGACCAGGTGCTGCAGAATATGCTTAAGGTCTTAAAGGAGAGCAACTCTAAGCAGGATAAGAATGCCCTGGAAGAGTGGTGGCAGCAGATTGAACAGTGGCGAAACAAGCAGTGTCTCCGCTATGACAAGAAGAGCAAGCTGATCAAACCCCAGTATGCCCTGGAGGTTCTGCACAAGGTTACCAATGGTGATGCCTATGTGTGCTCAGATGTAGGCCAGCACCAGATGTTTGCAGCCCAATTCTACGGTTTTGATAAGCCCAGGCGCTGGATCAACTCAGGTGGTCTTGGCACTATGGGATTTGGTCTGCCGGCAGCCATGGGGGTCAAGATGGCCCACCCTGATGCGGAAGTGGTAGTGGTCACCAGTGAGGCCAGTATCCAGATGTGTATCCAGGAGTTGGCCACCTGTACCCAACATAGCCTGCCCCTGAAGATCATGATGCTGAATAATGGCTATATGGGCATGGTGCGCCAGTGGCAGGAGTTCTTTTATGAGAGCCGTTATTCACATTCCACTGTGGAGAGCACGCCTGACTTCGTAAAATTGGCCGAGAGCTATGGCCACGTAGGTATGCGTATCGAAAACAAGGATGACCTGGAGTCAGCAATGCGGGAGGCCTTTGCCATGAAAGACCGTCTGGTATTTATGGATGTGGTCATCGACCCGGATGAGAATGTCTATCCGATGATTGAGGCGGGCAAGGCCCATAACGAGATGTATCTCTCCCCTGAAAGTGAGCTGGTTTAAGCATGAGACATATTATTTCGATCCTTATGGAGAATGAATCCGGGGCCCTGTCCCGTGTGGCCGGACTGTTTTCAGCCCGTGGTTATAATATTGAATCCCTCACTGTAGCGCCTACAGAGGACCCATCACTGTCGCGCATGACGCTGGTGACCAGGGGTAATGAAGAGATCATTGAGCAGATCACCAAGCAGTTGAACAAGCTGGTAGAGATTGTAAAGCTGCTGGATCTGTCAGAAGGGGCACATATTGAGCGCGAAATGATGCTGGTTAAGATCAAGGCGGAGAAGGGCAACCGGGAGGAGATGAAGCGCCTGGTGGATATCTTCCGCGGTAGAATCATTGATGTTACCGATACCAGTTACATTGTTGAAATGACCGGTGACGGTGACAAGCTGGATGCCTTTATCAAGGCGGTGCATGAAGACCTGGTGGTGGAAGTGGTACGTACCGGTCCCTCTGGTATTGCCCGTGGCGCCAAGGGGCTAAGCCTCTAGAAAGCTGGAAGTAACAGCAAGGGAATATATATTGGTCCGCAAATGAACGCTAATAAACGCAAATATGAAAATTGTTATTGGCGTCCATTCGCGTTTATTAGCGGACAAAAAATCAATAAGGTCTGAGGCTAGGTTTTGACTCAGTATCCAGAAACTATTTAAACAGAACTTACACAAGGTAATATTAAAATGAGTTTAAACATCTATTACGATAAAGACGCAGACCTCTCCATCATACAGAGCAAGAAGGTCGCCATCATCGGCTATGGCTCCCAGGGCCATGCCCATGCCAACAACCTGAAGGACTCTGGTGTGGACGTTACCGTTGGATTGCGTCCAGGTTCTGGCTCTGCCATCAAGGCAGAGAATTCCGGCCTCAAGGTGAAGTCTGTGCCTGAAGCAGTTGCTGAGGCCGATGTGGTAATGATCCTGACCCCGGATGAGTTCCAGTCAGTGCTGTATCGTGATGAGATCGAGCCCAATATCAAAGAGTGTGCAACCCTGGCCTTTGCCCACGGCTTCGCCATTCACTATAACCAGATCGTGCCACGTGAAGATCTGGATGTGATAATGGTTGCACCCAAGGCGCCTGGTCATACCGTACGCAGTGAGTTCGAAAATGGTGGTGGCATCCCGGACCTGATCGCAGTATTTCAGAATGCCAGTTGCAAGGCCAAGGAGACCGCACTCTCATACGCATCTGCAATCGGTGGTGGCCGTACCGGTATCATCGAAACCACTTTCAAAGATGAAACTGAGACTGATCTGTTCGGTGAGCAGGCAGTACTTTGTGGTGGTGCTGTAGAGCTGGTGAAGGCCGGATTCGATGTTCTAACCGAGGCCGGCTATGCCCCGGAGATGGCCTACTTTGAGTGTCTGCATGAGCTGAAGCTGATTGTGGACCTGATGTATGAGGGCGGTATCGCCAACATGAACTACTCCATCTCCAACAATGCCGAGTATGGTGAGTATGTGACCGGCTCCAAGGTGATCAACGAAGAGAGTAAAAAGGCCATGCGCGAGGCGCTGCACAACATCCAGACCGGTGAGTATGCCAAGAAGTTTATCCTGGAAGGTATGTCTAACTATCCAGAGATGACCGCCATGCGCCGCCTGAACGCTGAGTCTGATATTGAGCAAGTGGGTGAGCGTCTGCGGAGTATGATGCCTTGGATCAAGAAGATTGTGGATAAATCCAAGAACTGATCACTGATATTTTGTATCAAACCGTCGGTATTTGCCGGCGGTTTTTTTTTGCACTGTCTTCTACAGCCATGCGGCGGTGAAGAAATTTCTTTATAATCGGGCATACGACCACACCAAGGTAACCACTGTTTATGCAGGAAGAAGAGCAAAAAATAAAACGCCGCCGCGGAATCTACCTGCTGCCAAACCTGTTTACAACTGCTGCCCTGTTCAGTGGCTTCTACGCGGTATTGGCTGCCATGAATGGCCACTTTGAGCCTGCTGCCCTGGCTATCTTTGCGGCCATGATATTGGATGGACTGGATGGCAGGGTAGCCCGTATGACCAATACCCAGACTGCCTTCGGTGCCGAGTATGACAGCTTGTCTGATATGGTGGCCTTCGGGTTGGCGCCGGCTCTGGTTATGTATGTGTGGGCCCTGAAGGGGTTGGGAAAGTTTGGCTGGCTGGCTGCATTTATCTATACCGCTGCTGCGGCCTTGCGCCTGGCTCGTTTCAACACCCAGGTGGGGATAGCAGACAAACGCTATTTTCAGGGTCTGCCAAGCCCGGCAGCTGCAGCCATAATGGCAGCCTGTGTCTGGGGGGCGGTGGAGTATGGGGTGGAGAGGACTGATGTGGCCTGGGTGGTTGGTATTATGACTACTGTTGTAGGCCTGTTGATGGTAAGTAATTTTCGTTACCACAGCTTCAAGGAGTTGGATGTACGCGGCAAGGTACCTTTCTTTGTTCTGGTCATAATCATGCTGGCATTTGCCATCATCCTGTGGGAGCCGCCATTTATCCTGTTTCTGGTGTTTATCGGCTATGCGGTATCAGGTCCGGTGCTGACCCTGATCTATCTGCGTCAGCGCCGGGAGGAAAGAAAAAAAGCCATCTCCACGGGTGAAGATTCTGAGACCTGATACCATCGAACTCTTAGCCCTGTGACTTGGCTGCCTTGGCAAGAGACAAACCATGGGTTATATTCTGAGACATGACATCTTTCGACGCACCAAGCTATACCTCCGCTGCCATCACCTGGCAGAGTGCGTCTGTTTGCCTACCTCTATATGCGCTACGACTGCTGCCCTGATGGGCATATTATACTGATGCCCTGGCGAGGGCCCGTAGCACGCACAGACAATTTATTTCCAAAGATTAGTACACCATCCTCAATCTCTAGCCGTGCAGGATGGATATGGAGTACAGCATGAGCAACAAAGATCGTTTGATCATATTTGATACCACGCTCCGTGATGGCGAACAGAGCCCTGGTGCATCCATGACCAGGGACGAAAAGATCCGCATAGCCAAGGCCCTGGAAAAGATGCGGGTTGATGTAATCGAGGCCGGTTTTCCTATCGCCAGTCCGGGTGATTTTGAATCGGTGCAGGCTGTGGCCAGGACCATTACCGACAGTACAATATGTGGATTGGCCCGTGCTCTGGATAAGGATATCGATCGGGCCGGTGAGGCCCTGAAGGATGCCAATTCCGGACGTATCCACACCTTTATCGCCACCTCTCCCATCCATATGGAGCAGAAGTTGCGTATGTCCCCTGACCAGGTGGTGGAACAGGCGGTAAAGGCAGTGCAACGTGCCCGCAGGTATACCGACAACGTGGAGTTCTCTGCAGAGGATGCAGGCCGCTCTGAAATCGACTTCCTGTGCCGTATCGTGGAGGCGGTAATCAAGGAGGGCGCTACCACCATCAATATTCCGGATACTGTTGGTTATAACGTGCCCTGGCAGTTTGGTAATACCATTCGTGAACTGATCGAGCGGGTGCCGAATTCCGATCAGGCCATCTTCTCAGTGCATTGCCACAATGACTTGGGTCTCGCTACCTCCAACTCCCTGTCTGCGGTGTTGAATGGAGCGCGTCAGGTGGAGTGTACTATCAATGGTTTGGGAGAACGGGCCGGTAATGCCTCTCTGGAAGAGGTGGTGATGACGGTACGTACCAGGTCCGATATCTTTGAATGTGATACCAATCTGGATACCACACAGATTGTTACCTGTTCCCGTCTGGTATCCAATATCACCGGCTTTCCGGTACAGCCCAACAAGGCGGTGGTGGGAGCCAATGCCTTTGCCCATGAATCTGGCATCCATCAGGATGGTGTGCTCAAGAGTCGTGAGACCTATGAGATTATGCGGGCCGAGGATGTGGGCTGGGCCCAGAACCGTATGGTGATGGGTAAGCATTCAGGGCGCAGTGCCTTCCGTGCCCGCCTGGAAGAGTTGGGTATAGAGTTTGGCTCGGAAGAAGAGTTGAATGATGCCTTCCGCCGCTTCAAGGACCTGGCCGATAAGAAGCATGAGATATTTGATGAGGATCTGCAGGCCCTGGTTACCGATGTCTCCATCAGCGCCGAGAATGAGGTGGTGAATCTGGTATCCATGAAGGTGTGTTCTGAGACGGGCGAAACCCCTACCGCCAGTGTTGTGTTGACTCTGGATGGGGAAGAGATTGCTGGAGATGCAGATGGCGGTGGTCCGGTAGATGCCACCTTCCGTGCCATTGAATCCATTGTAAAAACCGGGTGTGAGCTGCAGTTATATTCGGTAAATGCCATCACCAGTGGTACCGATGCCCAGGGTGAGGTTACAGTGCGGCTGGAAAAGGGCGGCAGGATTGTAAATGGCCAGGGTGCGGATACGGATATTGTCATTGCATCGGCCAAGGCCTATATCAATGCCTGTAATCTGATTATGCATGATTCCAGGCGTGCCCACCCACAGAGTGATGGTGTCTGATGGAACAGTAGTAGGCTGGGATAAGCGCAGCGTTCCCGGCAAGATGTTGTAGCAACCTACTGATGAATTGCCAGAAACGCTATTGCTTATTCTGGCCTACAGCTGATAGAGCATCAGTAGGCTGGGATAAGCGCAGCGTTCCCGGCAAGATGTTGCAGCAACCTACTGATGAATTGCCAGAAACGCTATTGCTTATTCTGGCCTACAGCTTAAAAGCAGGGTCGAGGAAACTAATGGACGACAGATTGAGACTTGAGTACCTGGAAGCCATGGGTATACAGAGCTGGGTCTGTCGTGAACCAGTGGCTGATACTGTCATAGTGGCAACTGAGAAAAAAGTGGTCAGGGCCGAGGGCCAGGGGACAAGGGCAGAACCGTCAGCTGTGCAGACAGCATTGCCGGATGATGTGACCGGCCTGGGCTGGGAAGATCTGAAGGCCAGGGTGGTTGCATGTCAGGCCTGCACTCTGCACCAGACCCGCACCCAGACCGTGTTTGGTGTGGGCAACCAGGAGGCAGACCTGATGATTATCGGTGAAGCGCCAGGAGCAGACGAGGATCGACAGGGTGAGCCGTTTGTGGGTAGAGCCGGATTGTTACTGAATGCTATGCTCAAGGCCATTGGGTTGGAGCGTGGTCAGGTGTTTATTGCCAATATTCTGAAATGCCGACCTCCTGGAAATCGGGATCCACACGTGGATGAAGCTGTTTGTTGTGAGCCATTCCTGCAGCGGCAGATCGCACTGGTTAAACCCAAGGTGATTCTGGCTGTGGGGCGGGTGGCGGCTCAGAACCTGCTTAAAACAGATGTAGCGGTAGGTAAACTGCGCAACCGTGAGCATGCCATTGGTGAGGCTAATATCCCGCTAGTAGTGACCTATCACCCTGCGTATCTGTTGCGCTCCCCGGACCAGAAGGGTAAGGCATGGCAGGACCTGCTGCGGGCCAGAAGTCTCCTGTAATCTACTCTATGGCATTTCTCTGTATATGAGTACGCTGCTAAAAGATCCGCTTTTACATATCCATCCCATGCAACTGGATGATCTGGAGGCGGTGATGGAGATAGAACAGCAGGCCTATGATTTCCCCTGGACTGTGGGGAATTTTCGCGACTGTATCCGTAGTAACTACTACTGTTGTGTCTATAGACAGGATGAGCAT
>JANQEV010000092.1 GCA_028278145.1 Chromatiales bacterium
GAGAACTTCCTCGCCCAAGCTGACTGGATGGCAGAGCTTGGCAAGGTGTCGGAAGGCACCCAGACCACACTGGGCGCATACCACCGTCCCTGGCAATAACCGTATATCGCACAACATCGAATAGATTCAAAGGTTTGAAAGCATGAGTAAACAGCCGAAACTCTCCCTCGGCCCAATCCTGTATTACTGGTCCAAAGACCAGGTGCTGGAGTTCTATGACTGGGTGGCAACATCGCCAGTGGATATAGTCTACCTGGGTGAGACCGTCTGTTCCAAACGTAATCTGATCACTACCGATGACTGGTTTGATATTGCCGATCGCCTACAGGAAGCTGGTAAAGAGGTGGTGATATCCACCCTGGCCCTGCTGGAGGCGGAATCAGAGCTCAAGCGACTGCGTCGCATCTGTGACAATGACAAGTACATGGTGGAGGCCAACGACATGGGGGCCATCCACCTGCGTGAGGGTAAACCCTTCGTTACCGGCCATAGCGTTAATGTTTACAACGGTCGTACCCTGGAACTACTGGCCAAACAGGGCCTGAAGCGTTGGGTGCTGCCTGTGGAACTTTCATGGCAGACCATGGTGGATATCATGCATGAAGGTCCGGATGGGCTGGAGGTAGAGGTGTTTGCCTTCGGCCGCTTACCCCTGGCTTATTCAGCCCGTTGTTTTACCGCCAGATCACACAACCTGCCCAAGGATGATTGCCAATACCGCTGTCTTGACTACCCTGATGGTCTGATGCTCAAGGCCCAGGATGACACCAAATTTCTGGCCCTGAATGGCATTCAAACCCAGTCTGCCCATACATTTAACCTGTTGGCGGAACTGGATCATATGAAAGAACTGAACGTAGATGTGATCCGTATCAGTCCCCAGTCGCGATTTACCGACAAGGTGGTGGATATCTATCACAACTGCCTGACAGGAGAGATGAGCCTGGAGGATGGCTCTGCCAAACTGGAACGGCTGTTGCCGGTTGGCTCCTGTGATGGCTACTGGCATGGGGATGCCGGGATGGAGGACAAGGCTCAGGCTGCAGCTTTAAAGATTGTGTAACACTTCAAATCGTTCTGTTTGTTGTATGAGGTAAGCCATAATCTGTGCAGACAGAATTGCATCATGCTCCGCCAGATGAATCTCAGTTCTTCCTACATTGTTCCTGGTAATAACAAGCCGATAGTGAAATAGTATCAGCTAGCCTATCTGTGCTGCCGAAATCAATTGGAAATTACATGCAGAATTCATCTCTGGACGAAATCCTGGGGCGTTTGCAGAGCCTGCAAGCAGAACTGGAGGACGAAATTGATCGCATACTAAGTGAGAAACGGGAACTGTTCCATTACACTTATGAGCGAGGCAAGGTTCACTTCGAACACGGGTTTAAGGCGCTGTTGCGTACCCAGCGTACCGGGATTTTTGCCTATCTGAGGAGCTCACGGCTCAGCCATATCCTATCCGCCCCGATTATCTACAGCGTGTCCATTCCGTTACTGTTACTGGATGTGATGATTACCCTCTATCAGCACATATGCTTCCGTATCTACAAGATCCCCAGGGTGTCCCGTTCGGACTACTTCTGTATCGACCATCAACATCTGGCCTATCTGAACATTATAGAGAAGTTCAACTGCATGTACTGTAGCTACGGTAATGGACTGGTTGAATACAGCCGCGAGATAATTGCCCGCACCGAACAATACTGGTGTCCCATAAAACATGCCAAACGTACGCCTGACCCTCATCACCTGGTGGACAGATTTGTTGATTATGGTGATGCTGAGGCCTATAAGAAAAACCTGGAAAGGTTTCAGAAAGAGTGGTCTGACATATCTCAATGACATCATCTCCTGACGCTGGTTGAATTCATTGCACTTAATGAGAACAATGCGCAGGAGAGTTTTGTGAAACAAGAAGAACGCGAAAAACTGGCTGAACAGGCATACCATCAGGCCTTTGAATTGGAAAACAACTATGGCTGTTGCCCCCAATGCGTACTCACAGCTATCAAGGAGACTGTGGGTAATGTGTCTGATGACACCATAAAGGCCAGTCATGGACTCTCTGGCGGTGGTGGCCTCATGGGGTTGGGAGCATGTGGAGCACTCACTGGTGGACTCATTGCACTTAGCACCAAGCGCGGTCGTGATGCCGATAAGCTTCACCGAGGTTCTGGTATCGGGAATTTCCAGGTGGGGAGAAAACTGGTGGAAAAGTTTGAACAGGAGTTTGGAGGCGTAACCTGCGAGCATCTGCAGAAACAGTTTACCGGTCGTACCTGGGATATGTGGAAGCCGGAAGAGTACAAGGCCTTCTCGGATAATAGGGGTGATCAGTGTGCCCGTGCCACTGCTCTGGCCACCAAGTGGGCGATTGAACTGATGTGATGAATACTGGCCTGGGTTAGCGCACACCTTTACTGTTTAAAAAATCTGTGTACTGTTTGTCAGTTTCCTGAATATGGTTCTTTAGCCAGTCCTTGAGAAATTTCATAACCTCGATGCTTATGCATGTTTTGCTGGTCTTGAATTTTTCATTCAGTTCTTCTACCTGACAGAGAAGTTCATCATGCTCTTTCTTATGTTCCTCATATTGTGGGTAGTTGTAGGTTAGAAACAGATCTTCCTCATATTTAAAATGCTTATCAGTATATACAAGCAATGCGGAAAGTATTTTTGTGATAACTTCATGGGAAGTTCCATTTGACATCGCCTGGTGCAGGGAGTTGATCATGCTGATTAACTTTTTATGATGTATGTCAGCAGTCTCAATACCTACACTGAAGTCATCACTCCACTCAATCAATGGCACGATTTGATTCCTCAATAACTCTTAGTAACTGGCTTAGCTGGTCTACCGTGGAATAATTCCTTATCTAACTATAGCCTGCCCACATAGGCTGTCATAGTCATTCGATTCTGTTAATAGAATAATTCTTATTGTTTTCCCAGTTTATTAATATCAATAAAGAAGTTAATAATATCCTTGCGGCTAATGATGCCGCACAGGCGGTTGTTATCATCGGTAATAATGATTCGGCCAACACGATTCTTTATTAATGCCACTAGAGCTTCCTTAATCGGGGTGTCCGGTCTAAGTTTAATTACACTCTTATCAACCTTAATGGCCAGTGGCAGCTCCCCCAATCTTAAATTCAACTTGCCCACCGCCACTCCGGTAATTAAATCTAGTGTTGAAACAACACCTATAACTCTGCGTTCAATATCTATAACCGGGAATCCGGTTACATTATGTTTTTTTGTTAATTGCAGGACGCGACTGATTGGATCATTTAAAGTTACGCTGACTACTGGTGTAGTCATAATGTCTTCTATCTTGGTTGTGTCGCCAACTGTTTCGGTCATGTTATCTCCAGCTCATAATTTTTCTGGTGCTAGTATTTCTGGTTATTAAGACGCTTATGTTGTCAGTTGTTTATACATTACCAGGGCATCTACAAATCCATTGCTCATGCTATAGTAGGCCTTGGGTAGGGTGCCGATGACATCAAAGCCGTGTTTTTTCCACAAATGAATGGCGCCTTCATTGGTTGATACGACAAGGTTGTACTGCATTGCCCGAAAACCTAGTTCAACTGCCAGTTGTTGGGAGTGCTCGCACATAGCGGATGCCACGCCTTTGCCACGTGCCTGTTCTGAAACAATATATCCACAATTGCACACATGTGCTCCCAGGCCAGGTTGGTTGGGTTTGATGAAGTAAGTGCTGACAATGTTATCACCTGATTCTATGGCTACATGGGTCTTCTGTGGCTGTTCTACCCAGATCCTGTGGGCCTCCTCTTGAGTGGTATCAGGTGCATAGGCGTAAGTCTCTCCGGCGCGTATTACTGGTTCCAGTATTCGCCATACCTGGTCCCAGTCTGACTGCTGGTACTCTCTTATCTGCATCTTGCTTTGTTGGTCCGGTAACGAAACAGTACACCCTGTTTTTAGAATTACAGTCTAGCGTGAATTTTGCCGGAAAGCTTCAAGCCATCGCGCATATTCATCCCCATTAGCACCAGGTTGATCAGGCCGGCAATCAGCTCTATTCCCTGGACCAGGTAAAATCTGGTGTCGAAATTGCCTGAAGCTGCCAAGTGATCCAGAAAAATAGCTGAAGGTAAAAGAATCAACAGTCCATTCATGGCAATAAATGGCATGCGCAGCATTTTGCTTTTGATTAGTTTTCCACTTCTTGATTTGGCTAGAGCAAAGCCAGAGGCTCCAGTTATGGCAATGGCTGGTACCAGGATAAACAGTCCAGGCCATACGATAATTGACTTGATAGTGGCAATGGACTCATTAGAACCGAACAGCTCCACAATAATGGTAGAAATGAAGAACAGGGCTATACATAAGGTTGCGGTAATTGCTGCAATACGGTGAATAATCTGTTTCATGTTGAATGCCTAACTTGGAATAATGGAAACATGTTGTCATTATGGCGCATAAAATGTATATTGACAATATGTTGTCAAAAAAACATGTAGGGGGGGTGATGTCAGCTATAACTAAAGGTGAAATCTTTACTGAAATAGTTCTGGAGATTTTCAGACTGGGTGGAACTCTGGTAGCAGAGGGGGATGAAATTACCAGAGAATACGGTCTGACCAGTGCCCGCTGGAAGGTGCTTGGTGCTATTTCGTTGGCAGAGTCACCCCTTACCGTACCTCAGATTGCCAGGGCCATGGGTTTGACCCGTCAGGGAGTACAACGGCTGGTAGATGCTATGCACAAGGATGGCCTTCTGAAGTTTCAGGAAAACCCTGGCCATAAGAGAGCAAAGCTGATTGCCCTTAGCAGTTCTGGTAGCAAGGCCTATACCAAGCTGGATCAGAAACAGAAAAAATGGGCCAGGTCCAACTCACACCTTTTGAACAAGGAAGAGTTACAGACGACCCTGTCGGTCTTGAAAAGGGTTTCTGAACAATTTGAAAGCTAATGTGCCGCTTCTAAAGCGAGAAAACCAGGTTACTGCTGCTGGGCCCAGGCGGCCAATTCTTCCAACTCGTCGTACACTGGGATCTTAGGGGTAACATCGAAGATACCATCGGCAATAAATCCAAGAGCACGTGAACATGCATTCTCATCGTGATTCTTTTCAAAGAAATTACGAACTGCAGCTTCCCCGTTGGCTCGTGATTCTGCTGTAAGCTTTTCATATAGCGCTGCTCGTTCTTCTGGGCCGCTACCTGCATAGGCTTCCGCCAGTCGCTTCTCCATGTATATTGCTGCGGCTACCAGATAACTGGCATTTCGTTCCTGCCACATCAATACAAACTCTTTGGGTGATTTGCCATCTCTGAAGGAACCAGAGCACCTGTTCGCTATGCTGGCAACTATGAAGTTGCTGGTGCCGATATAGGCAAGGGCTGTGTCGCGGGATTCAGACGCAACTAAAGATTGTTCCTGGGCATAAGTAAGGCAGGAATATGATAAGGATAATAGTAATAATAAGAGTCTATATGTACCCATGTTTAACGTCTCTTACTGTGGCTTGCAGAAGTACAGCGTAGGCAAGCTCGTGGTGCTTGGATATTCCTAAATTCTACCGCATAGAAATGTCTTGACCTGTTTGAAACCAGCTCCAAATTCACCTACTTTTGCATTACTCAGAGTAGGGTCAAACGGCTCAAAGGATGCACTGCCGCACTTTAAACCAGTATCGTAATCAACACCGATGCCCAGGAATATATGATCTAACCCATTGTTAATTGGCGGCCTTTTAACAATGAATGTGGCAATGCCTAATTCCTTAAGCATTAATGCTGCTAATGCGGCCTTGTCTTCGCAGTCGCCTTTACCATCAACAATAGTCCTTGATGGGAGTCGAGTGCCTGGTCTATTTAAGTCATGTATGCTGGCTACATCTTTATCAGCCTCGTACCGAATAATGGTCGAGGTGTAATCAAGAACTTGTTGTGCCTGTACTTTAATGGGGGCATTCCGTGAAATAGCCAGTTTCCTGACAAAGCACTCCGCATATTTTTTGTCTATGTGTACTGCATGATAAATATCACTGCCATCATCTTTGGATTCGAGCGGAAGGCTGTTTCTGATTCTCTGTATGTCATCAAGGCAATCCAGCATGTTCGCCATGCTGTCAGCAGGAACCACAATGAGCAAAATGGTTAATATAATATACTTCAATTTATGCTCCATGTTGCACAGCAGTTGATTATGTAGCTGTGCCCAATATTTTATCCGCCACCAATATCCTTATCTTATTCGCAGCGAGAAGAAAACAAATGATATCCAGGAGTGACAGCATCATGCCTTGCGTGTGATTCTTGATAGCAGCAGAGACTATCAGAGATCTCTGAACTGAGGAAATGTCAGTTCGGTAAGGCTATTGCCTATTTGAAAGTTGTTAACTGCGCCCGATGAACTTGGTGAGATTGTCCATGAATTTCAGTAGTGGACCCAGGCGGTCTTCAAACTCCAGGGAGTCGAGGAAGTTTTTGATATACAGCCCCAGCTCGGTATCTCCACCCAGGCGTAGACGGCGGTTGAAGAACAGGGTGTCGGGATCTTCCTGTCTGGTGGCCATCTGCATGAAATCGTAGATGTCGCCCTCGATACTGACATCATGGGTACATCTGGCTGGTGCTGCCTTTAGTTTTCTATCTACCAGAGTTATGTAGTAGCTGATCCTGGCATCTCGTACTTTAATCAGTGAGACCTTCCCATCCAGGAAATCCATCTCGCCATCAGCCAGCTCCGGCGCAAACAGACGGTTGAGAACACCAACCAGCACACTGCTGTGTACCAGTGGTGGGATCAGACTCAGTGGTAAAGCCAGGGGACGTGGCAGGGTAGGGCTTTTTTTCAGTTGCGGATTGGCTGTAGTCATCATCGACCTAAATATAGCCGCTTATACCGGGCCTGGGTAGGTGGCGCCCTTGGTGCCGTCTTTGGGGGCCTTGTACCAGCTCAGCTTTTCCTGCAGGTTCACCACCTCACCTACGATGATCAGGGTGGGGGGCTTGGGCTGCTCTCGTTCTACGATCTCCTGGATATTGGATAGTGTTCCAGTGAATACGCGCTGTTTCTCGGTGGTCCCTTGCTGTACCAGTGCTACTGGCATGTCGCCAGATACGCCGCGGGCCATAAGTTCACGGGATATCACCGGCAGACCATGCAGGCCCATGTAGAACACCACGGTCTGATGGGGCTGGGCCAGTTGCTCCCAGTTCAGGTTCATGCTGCCGTCTTTCAGGTGCCCGGTTACGAAGGTGACTGACTGGGCGTAGTCCCGGTGGGTGAGTGGTATGCCGGCATAGGCGGCACAACCGGAGGCTGCGGTAATAGCTGGTACCACCTGGAATGGGATGCCCTGTTCTGCCAGGGTATCGATCTCTTCGCCACCACGGCCGAAGATGAATGGGTCTCCACCCTTCAGTCGTACTACCCGGTTGCCCTCTTTGGCCAGTCTGGCCAGAAGCTGATTGATCTCTTCCTGGGGCATGGCGTGGTTGTCACGCTCCTTGCCCACGTAGATGCGCTCGGCATCGCGTCTGGTCATCTCCAGGATCGGTTTTGCCACCAGGCGGTCATACACTACTACATCGGCCTGCTGCATCAGGCGCAGGGCGCGAAAGGTGATCAGGTCCGGATCGCCAGGCCCGCCACCAACCAGGTAGACCTCACCCATGGGTTTGGATGGGTCTGTGCTCTCCAGGGCCTTCTCCATGGCAACATCTGCCTCCTCAATGTGGCCAGAGAATATGCGCTCAGCAACACCACTACGCAATACGTTCTCCCAGAACATCTGGCGGTCCTTGGGGCTGGAGAAGCGCTGCTTAACTTTATCCCGAAAGCGTTTTGCCAGGTCAGCCAGGCGGCCATATCCAGCCGGGATTACTGATTCCAGGCGGCTGCGGATGAGACGGGCCAGTACCGGTGATGCTCCGCCGGTGGATACGGCTACCACCACCGGGGAACGGTCCACGATGGAAGGGGTTATGAAGCTGCACAATTCTGGCTGGTCCACCACGTTTACCGGTAGTTGCCGGGATTTGGCAGCCTCGGAGACCTTGCGGTTCACCTCAGGGTTGTCGGTGGCGGCATAGGCCAGGCTGCAGTTGTCGAGATCGCTGTCCTGGTACTCTCTCTGCTCATGATCAATGGCGCCGTCCTCAACCAGGGTTTTCAGGTTGGAGCAGATATCTGGTGATATCACCCTAACCTTGGCCTGGGCCTGCAACAACAGGGACACCTTACGTGCGGCGACTTCACCACCCCCAACAACCAGGGCGGTTTTATCTTTTATGTCTAGAAATACTGGCAGAAAGTCCATAGAAGTCTGTTTTGATTATTTGCTACCTGTGTTCGAAGGCGAGACTCTATCACGGGGTGACATACGCGACAATTGCAAACTAGGGTAAAACCTTGGTAAAACCTGTTCAAAAGCAGGAAATCTTATGTTCCACTGGTCCATGATCGTCAGCAGCTAGGCTGGAACCTATAAAGAAATTAGAATATACTAATACGTAATTGAGAATGATAGGTATTTATTCCGTGGTTAGAGAAATTGAAAGTATCGAGTTACAACAGAGACTTGAGTCTGGTGATGAACCGATTCTGTTGGATATCCGTAGTGCCAATGAGCTGATGCAGGGTATGATCCCGGACTCAGAGCATTTGCCGATGCATCTGCTTCCACTGAAAATTGCTGAACTCCCAAAGGATAGGGATATTGTGCTCTACTGCCGTAGTGGTGCGCGAACCTATACTGCATGTAACTTCCTGATGCAGCAAGGATATACCAATGTTATGCACCTGCGTGGCGGCATCATTAGCTGGGCTCAGCATGGTCTGGAGATTGTGCGACCACCCATGGTTAGCAATGGCTGATTCTGTATCTGGCGTGGGCAGAATGCTTGCGTTTGCCGCAAAGTTAGAATATAAGATACAGCTTAAATAACAAACCACACCAACTGAAATCAAATTTTTGGAGAACATCATGGCTGATTTTGATCAAGAACTGGACGCATGCGGACTGAACTGCCCACTGCCAATCCTGCGTGCTAAAAAGACCCTGAATGGTATGGAAGCAGGTAAGGTTCTGCACATCATTGCTACTGACCCAGGTTCTGTTAAGGATTTCGAGGCTTTCTCCAAGCAGACCGGAAACGAGCTGATGGAGTCCAAAGAGGACGGTGGCAAGTTCCACTTTCTGATCAAGAAAGCCTGATTAATTAATAACTTAACTTTATATTGTTGACATCTGGAGGATTTCCCGGTGGAACAGAAGAAATTAGCGATTATCGCAACCAAGGGTACGCTGGATTGGGCATATCCTCCCCTCATCCTGGCATCCACTGCAGCGGCCCTGGACTATGAGGTTGAGATCTTTTTTACCTTTTATGGTCTACAGCTGCTCCGCAAGGATGTCAGTGGTCTGAAGGTGAGCCCGCTGGGTAATCCGGGCATGCCGATGAAAATGCCATTTGGACCAAAGTGGTTCCGCGGCATTAATTGGAACATTCCAAACATCATTCAGGCCAACGTTCCAGGCTTCGAGTCTCTGGCAACAACCCTGATGAAGAAGACCATTGCCAATAACGGCGTCGCAAAGATTGAAGAGTTACGTGAACTCTGCCAAGAGGCTGAGGTGCGCTTTACCGCCTGTCAGATGACAGTGGAGCTGTTCGATTTTGACAGTGAAGTAGACTTTATTGATGGTGTTGAATATGCTGGTGCCGCAAAATTCTTCGAGTTTGCTGGCGAAGCCGATATCTGTTTGTATATCTAATTTCAGCACAAGCAAGATATAAAAACGCCACCCAATGGGTGGCGTTTTTTTGCTTGTGAGGGTCAGCTGCTAGTCGCGAATATGCTCCACCACTCCGTTCTCGTCTGGAGTGCCCCAGTCGCGCTGCTTATTGATCTCCAGTTTCTGAAATGCGGCTTCAAGCAGCTCGTCAGCATTTCCGCCTGCCATACGGTAGGCGTCTAGTAACAGAATCAGGCAGTCGGCGTACTCCACATGATCATCAGGCTGGGCAATCACCTCCTGTACCTCCTTGGCCAGATGGTGTAGTGGCCTGGTGGCTGATCGTCCACCACCAAAGGTGGCGTCTGACCACTCGGCTATCTCATCCTGTAGCTGTTGTATGCGTGTGGTCATGGTAAGCCCCTGATCAGTGTTCCTGATGCCGGTACAGAGTGGCATACAGGCCGTCCTGTTGGATCAGATCGTCATGGTGGCCTTCCTCCACAATCTGTCCATCCTCGAATACCAGTACCCGGTCCGCCTGTTTAACAGCACTCAGACGATGGGCGATGATCAGGGTAGTACGGCCATGCAGAAACTTCTGCAATGCTGCATGCAGATTGCCCTCGGTAGCGGTATCCAGGGAGGAGGTAGCCTCGTCCAGGATAACCACCTTGGGATTGCTCAGTACCATGCGGGCCACAGCCAGGCGCTGGCGCTGGCCACCGGAAAGGCGGATGCCGTAACGTCCGATCATGGTCTCCAGGCCGTGGTCCAGGTCCCTGATGATGTCAGCCAGTTGTGCAATCTCCAGGGCTTGCCAAAGCTTCTCATCTTCTATCTCCTGGCCCAGGGTCAGGTTCATGCGTACGGTATCGTTGAACAGGGCAGGGTGTTGCAGCACAGTAGCCACGTTGTCCCGTACCACATCCATGCCGATCTCAGATACGGGTACCCCGTCAAAACAGATCTGGCCTGAGTTGGGTGGGTAGAGACCAAGTATGACCTGTACCATAGTGGTCTTGCCGCCACCGCTGGCCCCAACCAGGGCCACTTTTTCCCCGGCGGCAATCTCCAGACTGATATTGTTCAGCACCAGGGGGCCGTCACCATAGCGGAAAGAGACGTTTTGCAGGCGTAGATCGGTGGTGGTCTTGCCCTGAAACGGGTCTTCCTTATGTGGATACACCGGCTCCAGATTGATATCAATAAGTTGGTTAAGGCGTTCCAGGGCGGCTTGTGCCCCATTGAAGGAGTACTGGATGGCCAATACCTCCTGCACCGGCCCCATCATGTACCAAAGGTAGGCAAATACCGCCAGCATCTGGCCGATAGTGAGGTCAGAATACAGCACCATGACCATGCTCAGGGCGCGGAAGATATCGAATCCAAACAGAAATACGGTAAAGGAGAGACGCTGGGCTGCATCACTCTTCCAGGTGAAGGCCCTAGAATGGTCGCGGATATGATCTGCCTTGCCAATGATGCGGGAAATGTAGTGTTTCTCCCGGTTGCTGGCACGGATCTGCTGGATGGCGTCCAGGGTCTCTGACAGGGCCTCCTGGAACAGTTGGTAGGCGCTGTTTTCCTGGCGCTTCAGTTTTTTTACCTTACGCCCAAACAGGGTGGTGATGTAGATCACCAGTGGGTTCAGGAACAGGATGAACAGGGCCAGTTGCCAGTGCATCCAGAGGAGTACTATGCCGGTGCCGACGATGCTGAGAACGGCCACTATGAACTTGGAGGTAGCGATGCCGATGAAGTTGTCCACTGCGTCGATATCTGTAACCAGGTGCGAGGCTACGGTGCCACTGCCCAGGGTTTCATATTCTGACATGGAGACCCGTTCCAGGCGTTGCAGCAGGCTGCGTCGGATACGGAAGGTTACATCTTTGGAGACCATAGTGAACTGCCGCATCTGCCAGACACCCAGAACCAGTGAGATCAGTCGCATGATCAGGGTCAGGGCAAGTACTGCAACGATATACAGGATCGGTCCCTGCCAACTTTCAGGAAAAATAGCGTTAATTGTGGCCACCGAAATGCCAGGTTCCTCCAGTAGCACCTCATCCACCAATAGGGGGATAAATAGCGGTATAGGAACGCTGACAGCGGCCCCGAGGATGGCAATAAGGTTGGCGGCGACCAGTTCGCGCTTGCGCCGCAGGATCATGGTGGCGAGCTCGCGCCAACTGTATTTTTCAGAACGCAGCTTGGGCGATGATTCGGTCTGTTCAGTTGCTATGGTCAGTTCTGTCACTTCTGTTGAATCCGGTTCTCTGCAGTAAGCACAAACCAGAATCAGGTTTGTGCCGCTATAAAAAGGTGATCATGGATAATATCAGAAACTATGACAAGGATACCGGGAGTGTATTCTACTGTTTTCGGTTTTTTTATTGTGATGGATGTTAGGGCATTTCATGCCGGGTAACCGACTTTGAGTGATCTGTGAACTGTTCATGCTATCTGGAATGGGACATTGAGAATTTTAGCTGTATAATGGTCGGAATGGCCAAGATACCATTTGAATAACGTAGGATCGAAAAATGAAAAAAAGGCTGGCGTCTGTACTTGTCTGCTCTCTACTGTGGTTGCCTCTGGCTCATGGCGAGAACCTGATGCAGGTATATAAACTTGCAGTGCAGAATGATGCCCAGCTCAAGGCAGCCAGAGCCACCCGTGACTCGGTGTTGGAATCCAGGCCCCAGGCCAAGGCAGCCCTGCTTCCTACCATCTCTCTGAGTGCAGATGCCAATAATGTCCACACTAAGGTTGTTCAGTCTCCAACTGGTCGCAGCAACACAGTAAACGGTACCTCAAGCCTGGGATTGAGCCTGTCTGTCCCGGTGTACCGCCGGGATTTGTGGGTGCAGTTGGACCAGGCCGATGATTCGATTGCCCAGGCTGAGGCCACTTACGCAGCAGCTGAACAGGACCTGATCGTACGCACTGCCCAGGCCTACTTCGATATTCTATCGGCTCAGGATAGCCTGGAGTTTGCCAAGGCAGAGACTGCGGCCATTGCCCGCCAGCTGGACCAGGCCAAGCAGCGTTTTGATGTGGGTCTGATTGCCATTACGGCGGTACATGAGGCCCAGGCTGCCTATGACCAGTCCAGATCAGATTTGATCCTGGCTGAAAATTCCCTGGATAACGCCTGGGAGGCGCTGTTTGAGATTACCCGCCGCAAGGTAAAATCTCTGGCCAATCTGGCAGATGATCTGGCCCTGTCAAAACCGCAACCCCAGAGTATTGAGGCGTGGGGAAACCGGGCGCAGCAGCAGAATCTTTCTATACGTGCTGCAGCCGAGGCTAGAGATATCGCCCGCAAGAACATTAAGGTTCAGCAGTCGGGTCACTATCCAACTCTTGACCTTGTTGGTAGCCATGATAGGAGTCGTACTACCAGTGCAACAGGTACCGAGACCAACACCTCGACAATCGGGCTGCAGTTTAACTTACCGCTATATGCTGGTGGTGGTGTTACCTCACGTACCAAGCAGGCCCGTTTTGATCTGGAGGCGGCCCAGGAGAACCTGGATAAGGAGCGTCGGTCGGTAAACCGCCAGGTGCGTGATGCCTATCGTCGTGTATTGGCTAGCATAAGTGCGGTACAGGCCCTCAAGGCCAGTACCATATCTACCCGCAGTGCCCTGGAGGCCACCGAGGCAGGTTTTGAGGTGGGCACCCGCACCATGGTGGATGTGCTCAACGCCCAGAGAGATCTGTATCAATCCCTCAGTAACTATGCCACCGTGCGATACAACTACATCATGAGCGGTCTACAATTAAAGCAAGCAGCAGGGACTGTGAGTGCTGGTGACCTAAGGCGCATCACTGCATGGTTGAGATAGGTGTAAGGTGTTTTTATCTATTTGGAAGCGGGGCCTCTGGTCCCGTTTCTTGTTAAGAACTTATGCAAAACAGCTTGAGCGGTTAGAATAAAAATCATGTCTGGAAATAGCATTGGAAAACTGTTTACTGTTACCTCGTTTGGTGAGAGCCACGGCCCCGCCATAGGCTGTATTGTGGATGGTTGTCCGCCAGGGCTGGCCCTGTCTGAGGACGATCTGCAGGTTGATCTGGATCGACGTAAGCCTGGTACTTCACGCCATACCACCCAGAGACGTGAGGCGGACGAGGTGCAGATCCTGTCCGGTGTATTTGAGGGGGTAACCACTGGAACCCCCATCGGCCTGATCATCCACAATACCGATCAACGCTCCAAGGACTACTCCAATATCATGGATCGGTTTCGACCCGGTCATGCCGATTACACCTATACCCAGAAGTACGGCATGCGGGATTATCGTGGTGGCGGACGTTCCTCTGCGCGTGAGACCGCCATGCGGGTAGCAGCCGGCGCCATTGCGAAAAAATATCTGCAGCAGAGCTGCGGTATTCTGATTCGAGGTTACCTGGCCCAGCTTGGTCCTATCCAGATCGAGAATCTGGATTGGGATGAGGTGCACAACAATCCATTCTTCTGTCCCGATAAGGACAAGGTGTCGGTAATGGAGAAGTACATGGATGATCTGCGCAGTGAAGGCAACTCGGTGGGTGCGCGTATAAACGTGGTGGCCTCCAATGTGCCGCCAGGTCTGGGCGAGCCCATCTTCGATCGTCTGGATGCCGAGATTGCTCACTCTCTGATGAGCATCAACGCGGTGAAGGGAGTGGAGATAGGAGCCGGCTTCAACAGCGTAATCCAGCAGGGCACGGAACACCGGGATGAGATCACTCCAGATGGCTTTCTGGGCAACAATGCAGGCGGAATTCTGGGGGGTATATCCAGTGGCCAGGACATAGTTGCCAGTATCGCCATGAAGCCCACCTCCAGTCTGCATATACCTTGTCACAGTGTGAACACCAAGGGCGAACCGGTGGAGGTTGTAACCACGGGGCGCCATGACCCCTGTGTGGGTATCCGTGCTACTCCCATTGCCGAGGCCATGCTGGCTATAACGCTGATGGATCACCTGCTGCGCCATCGGGCCCAGAATATGGATGTGCACTCAGAGACTCCGGTTATCCCGGCCTCTCCAAGGTGAGGGCAGCTCAGATCCATTTTCTTTCCCTATACTGTTATAGCTGATGCCTTACTGGCGCCTATCATCTTTCTACCTTTTTTACTTTGCCGCCCTGGGTGTGCTGGCACCATACTGGAGCCTGTACCTTAAGGAACTGGGTTTCCAGTCCGTTGCCATCGGTGTTCTCATGGCCATCCCCATGGCTACCAAGCTGCTGGCACCATATGTGTGGGGTTGGTTGGGGGATCGTCTGGGAAAACGCATGTCCATTGTGCGTCTGGGCTCTCTGCTAACTACAATTATCTTCTGCTCAGTATTCTGGGTCACGGGTTTCTGGCAGCTTGCAATAGCCATGGTGCTGTTCAGTTTCTTCTGGAATGCCGTATTGCCGCAGTTTGAGGCCGTTACATTTGACTATCTGGGCAAGGATGTCTCCAAATATGCCCGGGTACGGGTCTGGGGCTCCATCGGCTTCATACTGGCTGTTATTTTCCTTGGTATTGCCGTAGACCTGAAAGGGCCCAGGGTTATATTGCCAGTACTACTGCTTATGTACGCAGCGATCTGGCTATCCAGTATTACCATCAAGGATAAGCACAGGGAAGCGCATCATGCCGCGCAGCCACACATACTCTCCATACTGAAGCTACCGGCGGTGATCGCGTTCTTCCTGGTCTGTTTTCTACTCCAGGCGGGACATGGCCCCTATTACGCCTTCTACTCCATCTACATGGAATCTGTAGGATACTCCAAGACAGTAATCGGTCAGTTCTGGGCCCTGGGGGTAATTGCTGAGGTGATCGTATTCATATTCATGCATCGCCTGTTAGTGCGTTATGGTGCCCGTCAGGTACTATTGGCAAGTCTGGCCCTGGCGGTGTTGCGCTGGATCCTGATTGGAAACTTTCCTGAATCCCTTGCCACAATTCTGTTTGCCCAGATCCTGCATGCCGCCACTTTCGGTACCTTTCATGCCGCGGCCATTCACCTGGTGCACCACTATTTCACTGGTAAGCACCAGGGCAGGGGGCAGGCCTTATACAGCAGTCTCAGCTTTGGTGCTGGTGGCGCTATGGGTACACTGGCCAGCGGATTTCTGTGGGACAGCGCCGGTGCCAGCGTGGCCTTTGGTATATCAGCAGCACTTTCTCTGCTGGCTTTTGTTATCGCCTGGAAGTGGGTGGTGAATGAGCTGAAAGAGGCATAATTACAGGCCTATTCATTCTTGCAGCAATAATCTAAGCTGAACCTTATATCCAGGAATTTAACTTCTAGCCAGGTATTATCTATTGACCATGGAGTAAGTACATGGTTTACATTTAAATATTGCGGTCTTGGTTTGGATAAGCGGTACCACTCCTTTAGCACATCCTTCGTACCTCAATGATGCCAATCCAGGATGAAATAACAAAAACCAACAATACTGGAAGATAAGCCGGCAATGGAAAAAGAGCTGACCATAGGGCATGTAGCAAAGCTCTCGGGCGTACCTGTAGATACCATCCGGTTCTATGAGCGGAAGGGATTGATCCAGGAGCCACCGCGTAACCAATCTGGCTACCGGGTATATCACTCCGGGGCTATTGAGCAGATTAGGTTCATTCGAGAGAGTCGCGACCTTCAGTTCTCATTGGATGAGATCAGCAAACTAATGTCTCTGCTCTTCGCTAAAGATAAAAATTGCTCTGGTATTCAGCAACTGCTTGAGAGCAAGATTGAGCATATCCATACCGAGATAGATAAGCTGGTAGCAGCCAGTCAACGGCTTAAACAGCTAAGGGATGATTGCAACTGCCCTGAACAAAATATCAACTGCCCCATGACGGATTTTCCTGAGCGCAAAGAGTAACCAACAAAACATCATCATGGGTAACAAAGGACAGCAGCCTGCTTCATTTCTGTTCCACCACTACGCGGAACACGGACCAGGCATTGCTCTCGTTGATGAAAATCATGTTACTGAGAGGGTAAACCTCCCCCTGTGCCGAATGCTTGGTTACTCTCAGTCGGAGTTCAATGGCATGTTTTTTGGCGATGTTGTCCTTCCTGATCATGGTAAGCACTGCCAATTCCATCAGGATGAGCTACGTAGTAATAATGGAGCGGTCAAGCGCACTACCAGACAGTATCGACATAAGAATGGCCAAGCGGTGTGGGTGGCTGAGACCATATCCATGGTGCCAAGTGAGTTGCATAATGGGATGCATAATCTGCTTTACCTTGTGGAGGAGCTGACAAATCCCAACGGGACTGGAAGTCCATGTGAGATTGTACAGCATATGCCGGATGGGCTTGTTATTACGGATGAGAATTTCCACATTATTGATATAAATCCAGCCTTCAGTTCCATCACTGGCTACGACAAAGGGGAGGTAGTAGGACATCCACCTCTGTTTCTTCAATCAGACCGGCATAGCGCACATTTTTACCGAAGAATGTTTTATTCCATCAAGAAAGATGGTTACTGGCAGGGAGAGATCTGGAAGCTACACAAAAATGGCAAGCATATTCCACTGTGGCTACGGATTAACACCTTAAAGGCAGCAGGTAATAAAAGCCCTCGTTATATTGGTGTCTTTTCTGATATCCGGAACCAGATAGAACTCCGTGAGGACCTGCTACGCCGTGCCAACCATGACCCTCTTACAGGGCTTCCCAACCGCCTGCTGTTTTATGATCGGACAAAGATGGCCATGCGCCAGGCGAAACGCTCAGGTAGAAAGATTGCTCTGCTGTTTGTGGACCTGGATAGATTTAAAGCGGTCAATGATAGCTATGGGCACAGTACGGGAGATAGTGTGCTTATTGAGATTACACGGCGTTTAAAAAATAATCTGCGCGATGTTGATACTATGGCTCGGTTCGGTGGTGATGAATTTGCCATTATGATTTCAGATCTTGATCGTGCTGGAGATGCCGCAGAGGTGGCGGAAAAGTTACTCGCTGTATTCAGATATCCACTTTCGATAGAGGAGTATGAGATCTCCATTACCGCCAGTATCGGAATCAGTATCTACCCGGACGATACTGACAATGTAGACCACATGTTGTGCCAGGCTGATTCTGCCATGTACCAGATCAAGAGAGATGGATGCAATAATTACCGCTTTTTTCAAGCACGACCAAAGCGCCAAGAATATCAGCCCATTAACGATCAGGACCAGGAATAGATTGACCAACTAAGTGATAGTTTAACTATTTAGTACTTAGAGAAATGGATAAGTCCGCCAGTCTATTCCATATGCTAGAGTATGTGGGAGTTATGATTGGTGGACGGGATGACTCCGCCCCCTTCAGTTTGTGACCTATATTGTGGGGAATGCAGTGTCTATCTGGAAAAACCTTATTTCACTCGATGAGATTGCACGCTATTCGAAAAACACCATGGTGGAGTTTCTGGATATCTCCATCATTGAGATTGGGGATGATTATCTAAAAGCCAGTATGCCAGTATGTGCCAAGACTCACCGCCCCATGGGATTTCTACATGGTGGTGCCACGGTAACCCTGGCTGAAACTGTTGGTAGTTTTGCTGCATATATGGCAGCACCGCCTGGAAAACACTGTGTTGGCCTGGAGGTAAATGCCAACCATATCCGTTCAGTTAAAACCGGCCTTATCTATGCGCAAGCCAAGCCCATACATATTGGTCGTTCAACACAGGTGTGGGATGTACGCATTACCGACGAAGAGAATAACACCGTTGCGGCATCCCGCATTACTGTTGCTGTATTGGATGGCTAGTTTTGTGCTACATACCGTATAACCATGGCAGCAGGAAGCTGAGCATGGCCCACATCAGCAGGGTCAGAGGCACACCTACCCGGACAAAATCACTAAAGCTGTAGTTACCGGCGTTCATCACCAGGAGGTTGGTTTGATAGGCCATGGGGGTGGCAAAACTAAGATTGGCTCCGAACAGCACTGCCAACACGAAGGGCTCAGGTGGTGCTCCCAACTGCTGGGCGATGCCGATAGCAATGGGAGTACCTACCACGGCTGCTGCATTGTTGGAGACAACATTTGTGAGTATGGCCATCATCAACAGTAGTCCACTCAGGACAAATACTGCAGGTAGACCACTGGTGGCCATGACATAGGCTGATGCAAGGTACTGGGCTCCTCCGGTCTCCACCAGGGCCACTCCCATGGCCAGACTGGTAACGATGATCATAATCACTGAGGCGTTGAGGGCGCGGCTGGCATCCTTCCAACGTAGGCAGCCAGTCAATAGCATCAGCATCACACCCAATACTGCACTAACCGCGATCTTGAGAATACCGAAGGCTGCCAGCAGTACTATCCCCAACATGATGGCTAGGGCCACTGGTGCCTTGTCAGTGTGGGCCAGATCTTCTGTGGCATCGAGTACCAGCAATTCACCCTTGGTCTTGAGCTGCTTTATTTTTTGTTTGGAACCTTGGAGCAGTATCACATCACCATTTTTCAGCTGTATATCCTCGGCGTGCTCCAGTGGGGTCTTGGTACCATAGTTGGACCATATTCCAGCGCGGTGCAAGGCTAGGACCATGACCTGATAACGGGCACTGAACTGGTAGTTGTTTAGTGTAGTGCCCTCCAGTGGAGAACCACGCACTACTGCAACCTCGGCGATCTGTTGTTTGTCGTCCATCAGGGGGTGTTGTTCATCCACTGGAACATTCTGAGAGTAGAGCTTGGCCCCCAGGACCTTCTCAAACTCCTTGAGTCGTTCTGGGGTGTCGAAGGCCACGATGCGGTCACCGGCCTTTATGATTACATCGGGCAGGGTAACCAGGCAGTAGGCGCGATTGCCACGTAGTACCTGCTCTATCTCCATGCGCCCATCTGTCTTGTCCAGGATCTCAGAAATGGTATTGCCGTCGGCTGGGCTGTCTTCTCCGATATGGAGTTGGGCGCGGAACATGCGTGGGGAGGTGGATTTGAGCATAGGCTCACGTTCCGGGATAAGCATCGGGGCGATTAGCCATAGGTATGCGATCCCCACAGTGCCGGCGATTATGGCCGGTAGCGCAAAATCAAACATGTTGAACTGCTTCAACCCAAGATCTATGGCTACGAACACTACCAGCAGGTTGGTGGATGTGCCGATGGTGGTGGTAGTGCCGCCGATAAGGGTGGCAAAACCCATAGGCATCAGGGAGTGGGCGGCAGTGGTGCCGGTACGCAGGGAGACGCTGATCAGGATTGGCAGCAGCAGTATCACAATTGGGGTGTTGTTAACAAAGGCGCTCAGCACCGCACCCACAAACAGAGTAGCGAGCATGGATAGACTGGGATAGCTTGCCCAGTAGCGTGCCAATAGTCTGCCGATGGGCTCCAGAGCACCGGTGCGCACCAGGCCCTGTCCTGCAATCATCAAAGCAGAGACTGCTATCAGTGCCTCATGTCCAAAGCCGGAAAAAAAGTCTTTGGCTGTAAGCGTTCTCTCTTCCCCGGTGTATGGGTATAGCTCAAAAAACAACACCAGAATTATCAGTACGAACAGGCTGGAAGATGCCAGTGGCAGCTCTTCGCGGGAAAACAGGAATAGGGCAGCTACAATGATGCCCATTACCACCATGGCATGGAGAGATGGGGTTATTAGTTGTGTGGTAATTGAGGCGTCCATAGGGTATTGGGATATGGAGTTGTACCTGACTGCTCTGGGAATCAGGTTCTGATTGGTCTGATGTGGCTGGCGTTGTGGTCTAAGCGTTGCATTATGTAGATTATAAGAGTTAGTTTTTTAGGCTGCTGGGATATTAATTATTGATTGGAATAACTTGTTCTAAATTGCCGATAGGTCCTATGTTATGCAGTGCATAAGCCAAGCATGGCACTGGCAGCGTTGGAGAGTGTTCTGGAGCTGTGGGTCACCACACCAAGATTTCTATGTAGTTTCAATCCGGGGATTTTAATAATGTGCAGATCCTCGTCCTCGATCATCATCTCTGGCAGTAGGCTCCAGCCCAGCCCGGTGCTGGTCATCACCTTTAAGGTTTCAAGATAATTGGTGGAAATGGCTATATCCACCTTCAGTTCCTGCGGTGCCAGGGCCTGTTCCAGTATGTTTCTGGTGTAGGTGCCGATACCTGGTAGCAGGGCAGGGTGTTTTACCAGCTCTTCCAGGGTAGGGTGGCTGATCTGCGCCAATGGATGATCACGGCTTACCACCAGGTTCAGGGGGTCATGCCAGATTTGGGTGGTATTGAGGTTGGGAGGGATTTCTGTGGGTAGGGTTACAATCCCCAGCTCCAATTTACCCTGGGCCACTGCATGGCAGGCCGCTTCAGATCCAAGAAATCTAATATCGAGCTGTACGTTTGGATGATCCTGTCTGAATCTACGCAATAACGGTGGCAGGCGATGCAGCCCAATATGATGGCTGGTACCCATCTTCAGAATACCCCCCACATCACCAGAGAGATTGGAAATGGAACGCTGAATATCCTCCATCTCCTGCAGCATGTTGTTGGCACGCGGCAACAGCTTGCGCCCCGCCTCATTCAGGATGGTGGTCTTACCTATACGATCAAATAGCTTTACCCCCAGTTCTGCTTCGAGTGATGCAATGCGTTTACTCACTGCCGGCTGGGTAAGATAGATACGCTCTGCAGCCAGAGAAAATGAGCTGGTGTCAGCTACGGCCACGAAGGCCTTCAAGGTATTTATGTCCACTGGATGTCCGGTTGCTTATCTGGGTTCAGTATATTCCAAATAGGAATCATATGCATAAAAAAGATGAATTTGTTTTATAGATATGTCACGACTATTATTCAGACTCCACAAATAAGGTAATAGGCAAATGAGCAAAAAAACTCTCTATGACAAGCTTTGGGACGACCATGTGGTTCGTACCGATGACGATGGAACTGTGTTGCTGTATATCGACCGACAGTTGGTGCATGAAGTAACTTCACCGCAAGCCTTTGAAGGTCTGCGCATGGCTGGACGCAAGTTGTGGCGCACCAGCTCCACCATCGCCACGCCAGATCATAATGTCCCTACCCTGGGACGGGATCAGGGCATAGATGATCCCATTGCCCGCCTGCAAGTGGAGACCCTGGACAAGAACTGTGAGGAGTTCGGGATTACAGAATTTGGCATGAACGACATCCGTCAGGGTGTGGTGCATGTGATGGGGGCAGAGCAGGGTGCCATCCTACCCGGCATGACCGTGGTATGTGGTGACTCCCATACAGCTACCCACGGCGCTTTTGGTGCCCTGGCCTTTGGTATCGGTACCTCTGAGGTGGAGCATGTACTGGCTACCCAGTGTCTGATCCAGAAGAAATCCAAGTCCATGCTGGTGAAGATCGATGGTGAGATCGGCAAGGGTGTCACCGCCAAGGACATTACCCTGGCGGTGATCGGCAAGCTGGGTACCGCAGGTGGTACCGGCTACGTGATCGAGTTTGCCGGGGATGCCATTCGCAATCTCAGCATGGAAGGTCGTCTTACTGTATGTAACATGGCCATTGAGGCCGGTGCCCGTGCCGGTATCGTGGCAGTGGATGACACCACCATCGACTACCTGAAGGATCGCCCCTATGCGCCAAAGGGTGAAATGTGGGAGCAGGCGGTTGCCGCCTGGCGTAACTATCACAGTGATGAAGGTGCCGAGTTTGATTCAGTTATCGAATTGGATGCCGCTTCCATCGAACCACAGGTAACCTGGGGTACTTCTCCAGAGATGGTACTGCCCATTGGTGATGTAGTGCCTAACCCGGACAATGAACAGGATCAGGTAAAGGCCCAGGGTATGCGTCGCGCCCTGGAATACATGGGGCTGGAGGCCGGTACCAAGTTGGTGGATATTCAACCGGATCATGTATTCATCGGTTCCTGCACCAATGGTCGTATTGAGGACCTGCGTTCGGCCGCTGAGGTGGTAAAGGGTCGCAAGGTGGCTGACAACATCACCCAGGCCCTGGTGGTACCTGGTACTGGGCTGGTTAAGCAGCAGGCCCAGGAAGAGGGTCTGGACCAGATCTTTATCGACGCTGGATTCGAGTGGCGTGAGCCTGGCTGTTCCATGTGTCTGGCCATGAACGCAGACCGTCTGGCTCCAGGTGATCGTTGTGCCTCCACCTCCAACCGTAATTTCGAGGGACGGCAGGGACAGGGTGGTCGCACCCATCTGGTAAGCCCGGCCATGGCTGCTGCCGCCGCAGTGGCAGGACATTTCGTGGACGTGCGTGAGCTGTAAAGATATTTAGCCGCAAATGAATTAATAGTTCCATTTGCGTCTGTTTGCGGCCAAAAGTATAGGTAATTAACTATGGAAAAATTCGAGACATTTACTGGCACCGTGGCCCCGTTGGATCGTTCCAACGTGGATACTGATGCTATTATTCCCAAGCAGTTTCTGAAGTCGATCAAGCGCACCGGTTTTGGGCCTTATCTGTTTGATGAGTGGCGTTACATGGATCATGGCGAACCGGATATGGACTGCACCAATCGTCCGCGTAACCCGGAGTTTGTGCTGAACGATGAGCGTTACTCGAGTGCACCGGTTCTACTGACCCGGGAAAACTTCGGTTGTGGTTCATCCCGCGAGCATGCGCCTTGGGCTCTGGCAGATTTTGGCTTTAAAGTAATTCTGGCTCCCAGCTTTGCCGATATCTTTTTTAACAACTGTTTCAAGAACGGTATCCTGCCCATTGTTCTGGATGATGCAGTGGTGGATGGTCTGTTTAATAAGGCCACAGGTGAACAGGCCCTGGAGATAACGGTTGACCTGGCAGCGCAGGAGCTGCGTCTGGCAGATGGTGAGGTTATCACCTTTGATGTGGATGAGTTTCGCAAGCACTGTCTGCTGGAAGGGCTGGATGATATCGGGCTGACTCTGCGCCACAGCGATGAGATAAAGGCGTTTGAGCAACAGCGACGTGAGGGTGCGCCTTGGGTGTTTGCTGTCTAAGTTTTTAGCCGCAAATGGACGCAAAGAACCGCGAATGACCGCTAATAAAAATGATTAGTGCTATCGAGCGTACAAACTGATTCTTAACTTACAGAGGGTTGAATCAGTGTTTACGTATAACCATATTTGCGGCGATTTGCGTAATTTGCGGCCTCTTAATAGATAAGGAATAAAGCATAATGAGCAAGAAGATTTTGATATTGCCGGGCGACGGCATCGGTCAGGAGATTATGGCCGAGGCAGTAAAGGTGCTGAACTGCCTGCAACACGACCATGGTTTGGTAGTTGAATTGAACGAGGCGCTGGTGGGCGGTACCGCTTATGATGAGACTGGTTCCCCCCTGCCGGAGGCCACGCTGGATCTGGCTCGAGAGGCTGATGCGGTGCTGTTGGGTGCCGTGGGTGGAGTCAAATGGGAGTCCCTGGATTATTCGGTACGCCCGGAGCGCGGTCTTCTGGGTCTGCGTAAGGAGTTGGGTCTATTTGCCAATCTGCGTCCAGCTATCCTCTATCCGCAGCTGGCAGATGCCTCCACCCTGAAGCCGGAAGTGGTTTCTGGTCTGGATATTATGATTGTGCGTGAGCTTACCGGTGGTATCTACTTCGGCCAACCGCGTGGGGTCAAGGAGCTGGAGTCTGGCGAGAAAGAGGGCTTCAATACCCTGGTCTACAGAGAGTCTGAGGTGGATCGTATCGTACGTGTGGCTATGGATATTGCCATGAAACGTAATAAGAGCGTCTGTTCCGTGGACAAGGCCAACGTCCTGGAGGTTACTGAACTGTGGCGTGATGTGGCGATTAAGGTGGGTGGGGACTACCCGGATGTGGAGCTTTCCCACATGTATGTGGACAATGCAGCCATGCAGCTGGTGAAGTGGCCGAAACAGTTTGATGTAATGGTTACCACCAATATGTTCGGCGATATCCTCTCCGACTGCGCTGCCATGCTTACCGGTTCCATCGGCATGTTGCCTTCCGCCTCCCTGGATGAGAATGGTAAGGGTATGTACGAACCAATCCACGGCTCGGCCCCGGACATCGCTGGCAAGGGTGTAGCCAATCCACTGGCCACCATCCTCTCCATTGCCATGATGCTACGCTACTCCCTGGATGAGCCGGCAATGGCGGAGCGAATCGAACGGGCGGTGGACAAAGTACTTGATGACGGCCTGCGTACCCAGGACATCATGTCCGATGGCTGTAAAGAGGTGGGAACCGTGGAGATGGGAGACGCGGTGGTTGCTGCTCTCTGATTTAAGGATCGGAGTCAAGGTGTTGACTCCGACCCCAGTTGTTATATGTTTCATAGGTGTCTCTGCACATTGCGGAGACCCTTTTTTATTTGTGAGTTGATAAGGCAATGAATAAGCGGATAGGTTTTGTTGGATGGCGCGGTATGGTCGGTTCGGTACTGATGGATCGCATGCTGGAGGAGAAGGATTTTGATCTGATCGATGAGCCGATATTTTTTACCACCTCCCAGGCCGGACAGGCGGGTCCGGATATCGGCAGGGAGATTCCCTTGCTGAAGGATGCCAACGACATCAATGAACTCAAAACCATGGATATCATTGTCTCCTGCCAGGGTGGCAGTTACACCAAGGAGGTGTTTCCCAAGCTGCGCTCAGAAGGCTGGGGTGGTTATTGGATCGATGCCGCCTCCGCCCTGCGTATGGAGAAAGACAGTGTCATCATCCTGGATCCGGTAAACGGTGGACTTATCGACGACGCTGTTAAGTCTGGAGTAAAAAACTACATCGGTGGCAACTGCACAGTGAGTCTGATGCTGATGGGCCTGGGTGGCCTGTTCCAGAACGATATGATCGAATGGATGACTGCCATGACCTACCAGGCAGCATCTGGTGCCGGGGCCAAGAATATGCGCGAGTTGCTGGGACAAATGGGCAGTGCCCATGCTTCGGTAGCGCCGTTATTGGAAGATCCATCATCCGCCATTCTGGATATTGACCGAATTGTGGCCGATAAGCTGCGTAGTGATGACTTCCCAGTGGATAATTTTGGTGTTCCCCTGGCTGGCAGCCTGATTCCCTGGATTGACACCAAACTGGAGAACGGCCAGAGCCGGGAAGAGTGGAAGGGTGGTGTGGAGACCAACAAGATACTGGGTCGTGAGGATAATCCCATTCCAATAGACGGTATCTGTGTGCGTGTTGGCGCCATGCGCTCCCACAGCCAGGCCCTGACCATTAAGCTGAAGCAGGATGTACCACTGGATGAGATTGAGAATATCCTTGCCACAGCCAACGATTGGGTAAGGGTAGTACCCAACGAACGTGATATCACGGCACAGGATCTGACCCCAGCCAAGGTCACCGGAACCCTGGGTGTTCCAGTAGGCAGATTGCGCAAGCTGGCCATGGGTGAAGAGTACCTATCGGCCTTCACCGTGGGTGATCAATTATTGTGGGGTGCTGCGGAACCACTTCGCAGAATGCTAAGGATCATTCTCCAAGGTTCTTGACGATCAGTTGTTTTTGCTGTATTAATTTTGGAAAAATCCTATTTGTAAGCTATAGTTAGCGGTGAAATCTTAAGTTCATTCTAAATTTTGCCGCTAACCGTGGTTAAGGATGCCGGAAAAATATCTGGCAATTAAAAGTACATTTTGGGTTTTTGCGAAATTACGAACAACAACTGTTCAATAGAAACGGAAGTAGACTGGGGGGAAACATGGTCCGCAAACTATCTCTGATGTTGGTGCTGACATTGGGGTTTGTGCCACTTGCTGCACAGGCCCTCGGGTTGGGCGATATTCGTCCAAACTCGGCTCTGAATCAGAAATTTGATGCCGAAATCAAGCTGACATCTGTGGCTAAGGGACAGATTGATGATGTTCGAGTTTCCATGGCATCGGATGCAGCCTTCAAGCGATCAGGGGTCGATCGCATATATCTACTTTCCAAGCTGCGCTTTAAGCCTCAACTTAAGTCGGATGGTACTGCAATCATTCGGGTTACCAGTAGTGAACCTATAAGAGAGCCCTTTCTAAACTTTCTGATTGAGGTCAATTGGCCCAAGGGTCGACTGGTGCGGGAATATACCGTCCTGTTGGATCCGCCGGTTACCCTGGAGCGTAAGCCGGCTCCAATACAGGCACCTACCATCACCAGGGAGATCGTAACCCCTCCGAAACCGCAACCGAAACCACAAGCCCCAGCCAAGCCAATGGTGAAACGGGCCATAAAGCTGGCACCCAGCGTACATCCTGCTTACACAGGTGCCCTGGATGAAGTAAAAGTTAAAAAGAACGCCTCCCTATGGGTAATTGCCAGAAAGCATAAGCACCCTGGGGTTGATCAACACCGCATGATGATGGCTATTTATCACGCCAATCCGCATGCCTTTATTAAGAACAATATAAATCGTCTCAAGAAAGGGGCCATCCTGCGTATTCCCAATAAGGCAGATATCCTGGCCCTGGAGAAGAGAGAAGCGCAAAGAGAGTACAAGCATCATGTAGAGGCCTGGCATGCAGATACCGAGATTGTAAGACCAGATCCAGGTCCACTACCTGAGCCAGCCCCGGAACCTGAGGTTATGCCAGAACCAGAGCCTGAAGTGCAGCAGGCCGAGGCTATGGAGCCGGAAGCTCCAGCAGAGGAGGCGCCTGCTGAGGTTCCTGCTGAGGCAGAACCCGTAGTGGCGGAAGAGGCAGCACCAGAGCCGGATGGCGAACTGAAGATTGCAACTGCCAGACCGGAAGGAGAGGGTGAAGCCGGACCAAGTGAAGACAGTGAAGCTGACAAGACCATCGCCAGGTTGAAGCAGGAACTGATGATCATGGAAGAGGACTCGGAAAGAGCCCGTGGCGAAGGTGAGGAACTGGCATCAAGGGTAGATGATCTTGAGAACCAGTTGGAAGATATTGAGCGTCTCCTCGAGCTCAAGAGCGAGCAGTTGGCGAATATGCAGGCAGCCCTGGCACGCAGTAAAGAAGAGCAGGGTTTTCTTGAGAAGAGCAACAAGCGACTTAAAGGTCAATTGGAGCGCAGCAGAGAAGAAGCTGCATCTGCACCGGCACCTGCTATGGAGGAAACTGCTCCTGAGGCAGTCAAGGAAGAGCCTGAAACAGAGATCGTGATGGAGGAAGAGCCCAAGGAAGAGGCCAAACCGGAGCCTATGGCTGAAGAGACCATGGAAGAGGCGAAGCCAGAGCCTATGGCAGAAGAGCCCATGGAAGAGGCCAAGCCGGAACCTATGGTTGAAGAGCCAAGTCAGGAGTCAGTGGTCCAGCCGATAGAAGAGGCGGAGACGCAACCGGTCCAGCCGGTAGCTGAACCACCCAAGAAAGAGCGGCCGCAGGAGCCTGGTCTGCTGGATGAGATGATGGATAATCCAACCATGCTCGGGGTCGTAGTGGGTGTGATCATTATCCTGCTGGCACTGGGGTGGATCCTGCTGAGCCGTAAACGCACCAATGCTACAGATTTTCAGGAAAGTATCCTGCTGAATACTCTACAGGATGAGCAGGAAAGCGTTCTGGACGAGCCAGCTGACATCCGGGCCCATACAGAAGAGACATCATTCCTGAGTGACTTTTCGCCCAGCGATATTGATGCCCTGCAGGATGAGACCGGTGAAGTGGATCCGTTATCAGAGGCAGACGTATATATTGCCTATGGACGTTATCAGCAGGCTGAAGAGCTGATCAGGCAAGCTATCGAAAAAGAGCCAGAGAGAAGTGTTCTGAAGTACAAGCTATTTGAAATTCTGTATGCCGTTAAGAATACAGACAGTTTCATCGCTCTGGCTGAAGAGAGTGCAGGTACCCCAGTGGAGACAAGTGATAATGAATCTTGGGGTAAAGTCCTGTCTATGGGTAAGATGCTATCGCCTGAACACGCTATGTTTGCAGGTGCTGATGATATGTCAGCTGATGATGATCTGTTTACTTTAGATGACGATCTGTTGGATGAAGAGCTGGACGAGAATGATTTTGCCGATCTAGATGCAACTCTGACCCAGGCTGATTTTAGTGTTGATCAGGAGGCATCTGAGGAGGAGGTAGAGTCTGAATCAGAAGCCGAAGCTGAATCCGAAGTCGATTTTGAAATTGAAGCTGAAGCTGAAGCAGTTGCTGAAGCAGGGGAAGATATAATCGAACTGGACGATGATCTGCTGGATGAGGAACTGTTGAATCTGTCCAATGAGTTGGGTGAGGCAGACACAGCGATAGAAGACACGGCTCTTGATCTGGATGATACCGTTACTGAGTTGGAGACCAGCCTGGATCAAGACTCACTGAGCATTGCCCTGGATGAACTTGAGGGTCTAGATGGTCAGGAAGCTTCATCTGAGCAACCTGAGGGAGAACAGGAAGCAGAAGATGATCTTATGCTTTCATTGGCTGACCTGGAGGATGAATCAGAAAAGACTGTGCTGTCCCTGCAACAGGATGCAGGCACAGATCAGGATGCTGCAGAAGAGTCTGCTACAGAGCTTGAACTGGATATGACTGATACACAGTCCTCTCTGGAAGAGGAGTTATTAGCCAACGAGATGGAAGAGACGGTAATCGATTTTCCTGAAGACAAAGCAGGCAAGGCTGAGTATGAGTTGGATGATCCAATGGCAGAGTTGGATTCTGCTGAGGACAGTAGTGAACTTGAAGATCTGGAGTTTGATATATCTCCCCAGGAAGATATGCAGGACGAGGTGAAAACCAAGCTTGATCTGGCTCGTGCCTACGCTGAAATGGGTGATAAGGATGGAGCTATAGATATCCTGGAAGAGGTGTTGAGTGAGGGTGATGAAACCCAAAAACAGGAAGCAGAGCAGATAAAGGAATCACTCAGCTAGTCTAGAAAAATAGTAAGACTAAGCAGTACCATAGAGAGGCGCACCACGGTGCGTCTCTCTGCGTTTTAAAATGGGTTAAAGAGGTCAAGTGAATCATATGCGTTATGCGGTAGGGGTAGAATATGACGGTACCGCTTTTCATGGGTGGCAGATCCAGGTTGGGGTGAATACCGTCCAGGAGCAGCTGCAGAACGCCCTGTCACGTGTCGCAAATCACCCGATTTCTGTGCAGTGTGCCGGCCGTACTGATGCTGGTGTGCATGCCCTGGCCCAGGTGGTTCATTTTGATTCTGCAGCAACGCGTACAGCCAGGAACTGGCTGCTAGGCACTAACGTAAATCTGCCTGATGATGTAAATATTAACTGGATTAAGCCAGTAGCAGATGATTTTCATGCCAGGTTTTCAGCCATAAGCCGTAGTTATAAATATGTAATCTACAATGGTGAAACCAGATCATCTGTCTGGCGTAACCGGGCGGTATGGGAACGACGTCAGCTTGATCTTGGGCGGATGCAAGCTGCGGCAAAGTCTCTGATCGGAACCCACGATTTTTCTTCATTCAGGGCGATTGCATGCCAAGCAAAAAGTCCAATACGTACTCTAGACAAACTGGAACTGTCCCGTAGTGGGAATATGATTTTGCTAGAACTCTCTGCCAATGCTTTTTTGCATCACATGGTACGAAATATTGCTGGTGTATTGATTGCCATCGGTTGTGGCGATAGACCCATCGACTGGGCCAGAGACGTACTCGAGCATAAAGATCGTACTCTGGGTGGGGTAACTGCTCCAGCTCAGGGGCTATATCTGACAGCAGTGGGATATCCGCCCGAATTTGGTCTGCAAGAGCTTGAGGCTGAAGTAGGAATTCCTGGTATTATCTGACTATGCAATAGCTCCTCGCACCATAATGCAGATTAGTATTTGGGAAATTTATTCTTGTCTTTTATTTACCATCGATTAGACATATGCTTATATCTGTTATAGCTATCGAGTTATATGTGTACTGAGTAGTCTCTTATTTCCAATAGTTTCAATAGCATACTCAGTATTCGTGATTTTCAATCGTATGCTGCAGTTCTTGTATGGATAATGCCTGGATACTCTAGGTTTCAGGGTGTCCTGTAATATTAAGAATGGATTAGAATTTAGGCAGGGATGCTTCATTAATCGGGCCGTTAAAGTGACAAGTTGAACTTGTCAGGAGTGTCTTACATGGGTCAGAGTTGCGACCTCAATTTTCCACTGCCAGAACAAAAGAGCAAAAACAGAGGCAAGAGAAAGCTGGAGCTTGAGAGATTCAGGGATATCCTGAGCAATTTGCCCTATGGTGACCAAGAGCGGGCGGCCCGGGAGTTATTTAACATTCTCCACCGTTTTAACCGGATCCAATTCAGCACAGATGAGCGCCTGGCCTTGCTGCAGCAGATTGAAGAGCCGGCCATGCAAATCCTCAATGGTTTGCAAGAGAAGATAAAGGACTTGGCGGCCCCCATACGACGGCAGGAAGAACGGATTTCCAAGGTGTTAGTAGGGGCGCATTTTGAACTTGCCCTGTCCTATCGTTGTATACTGATTAAGCCACCGGTGAAAGGTATGTTGCGCCATATTGACCGTGATGCTATGGCCAATTGTCTACGTCTTTCCATCCACCACCTGGGTGAGGTATTAAGGACAAAATACAATGCACTGAATAATCCTGGCGGCACTATCTGGAGCTATGTCTACTCACTTTTTGCCTGTGCCTATGAGTTGGGGATACACCATACTCTCTTACCATCCTTGCCCTGGTGTCGATCAAACACGGTGGAGGATGTCTTCAAATCAATTGTACTGCTGGCGATGAGTTCACCACTTACCATGCGTGGATCCTACTTCAATGATCTGTATCAGCTTGCACCTGAACTTGCAGCCCATATGGAGTTGGGCAAGATTCGTTGCGGGGAAGGCTATAGCAATCTGGCTACTTTCAATCTTTCTGCAACTGAGCCACCCAAGAAACAGATCATGTCAGGTTGTGACTCCTGTGGTAATGCAACCAACTGTTTTACCCTGGGTACTGAGCCTCTGGTGGACTATATCAAGCAGCAACTTGAGTTGGGTAAAAGCAGTGAACAACCGACATCCTTGCAGCAGTTTTTACAGGAACAATACCAGCTGGATGGTCTGTTACGTAACCTTGATGGCTCTGGTAAGGCTGATCACTCAGAGCGTGTTGCAGGAGCGGATTTTTCTGTGGAAGTCGTGGTTGGTTTTAATACGGCGTATCAGATTCTTAGCCAGGACAACCTGGAATCCATCGCTGGTACGGCAGAAGATATTATGGTTGAGGATGCTGACAAGTGGACCCATTCCGGAATTGGGTGTGGCGAGGAGCGGCGTTCCGACTGTATGGTACTGAACCACAGTAATGGAGGCTACTGCCTCTATGTTGATGCCAATGAAAAGTTTCATCTGTGGGTTGGAGAGTTGGCCATTGTACGGGAGTCAAACAGCACTATCTGGAGGCCTGCTGTTATAAGTTGGGTTAGTGGAAGTAAAGGGCGCATGGATTTTGGTGTGAAATTGTTGAGTGAAAATGCCACCACTGGTGTATTGCGCCCTATCTATAACAATAGTGTAGATGGCGCGGTTAATTGCCTGTTGTTGGCAGATGATAGGGCTATTGGACCCCCTGCCAGGGTTGTTACTGCATCCTGTGATATATCCAAGGGTGATGCTTTGCTGGTCAAGTCAGAAGGCAAGGATTACAACCTGTCTGTCAGCCATATTATGACCAAGACCAAGGGTTATGCTGAATTTCAATGTGACTGTAAAGATATGCAGGATAATACCCTGGAGGATAGAAACAGGGCAGAGGTTGATGATGATGTACCGGAATCAGATCTGGAACAGGAAACAGATTTTGACTCCCTATGGAATAAATTATAAAGAGCATCTGGCTGACTAACTTAGGCCATTACTCGGGTTTTTCTCACCATCAGTGAATTTGGCTGCAACATATTGATAATCAGGCTTATTAATCTATATTTTTTCCACCATATTGAACTCTTTTAATTGCATGCAAATCATCTAAAGACCTTTCTCAAACTGGGCTGATCCTGTATCTTTAGCGCCCTATGAGAACAAGGGTGAAAATCTGCGGTATTACCAATCCCCAAGACGCACAGACAGCGGTATCTTTGGGTGCAGATGCCTTGGGTCTGGTGTTTTATCCACCCAGCCCCAGGGCTGTCACTATTGAGCAGGCTGTGGCTGTAGTACGCAACATGCCTCCATTTGTCACCCTGGTGGGTTTGTTTGTAAATGAGGAGCGGGACAAGATTGAGCAAATCCTGTCCCAAGTCCCTATTGATCTGCTGCAGTTCCATGGTGATGAGTCTCCCGATGAGTGTGACAGATACAGCCGCCCCTATATCAAGGCGATCAGGATGCGTGAGGGAGTGGACCTGCACTCTGAGCGCGAAAGGTATGCAACGGCCGCCGGATTGTTACTGGATACCTACCGTAAGGGAACTCCTGGTGGCACCGGAGACAGCTTTGACTGGGATGTAATTCCAGATGATCTGGCTGGATCCATAATACTGGCAGGTGGATTGTCGCCAGACAATGTCACAGGGGCGATTCAACAGGTCAGACCCTATGCGGTGGATGTAAGCGGAGGAGTGGAGAAGGAGAAGGGCATCAAGGATCAAGACAAGGTTTCGGCATTTATGCGAGGAGTAGAACGTGCCAACAGATGAACAGATAGATTTCAGCGAGATGCCGGATAGTTACGGCCACTTCGGACCATACGGAGGTGTCTTTGTCGCTGAGACCCTGATGGAGCCGCTCACGGAGCTGCGTGAGGCCTATGAGACATACATGCAGGATGAGCAGTTCCTGGCAGAGCTGGATGCGGACCTGCAAAACTATGTGGGGCGTCCCTCTCCCATATATCACTGTGAGCGCTGGAGCCGGGAACTGGGTGGTGCCCAGATCTATCTGAAACGTGAAGACCTGAACCACACTGGCGCCCATAAGGTCAACAATACAATAGGCCAGGCCCTGCTTGCCAAACGCATGGGCAAAAACAGAATTATCGCCGAGACCGGGGCAGGGCAGCATGGGGTAGCCACTGCCACGGTAGCTGCTCGCCTGGGACTGGAGTGTGTGGTCTACATGGGAGAGGTGGATATCAAACGGCAGGAGGCTAATGTATACCGTATGCGCCTCCTGGGTGCTGAGGTGGTGTCGGTTGAATCCGGTTCCAAGACCCTTAAAGATGCCTTGAATGAGGCCATGCGTGACTGGGTCACAAACATCGATGATACCTTCTACATCATAGGAACAGTTGCCGGACCACATCCCTATCCGGCCATGGTAAGGGATTTCCAGGCCATCATCGGGCGTGAGGCCAGGGAGCAGATCAGGGAGCAGGCCGGAATACTACCGGATGCGCTGGTAGCCTGCGTAGGTGGTGGTTCCAATGCCATCGGACTATTTTACCCCTTCCTGCAGGATAAGGAGGTAGCCATTTACGGAGTCGAAGCTGCCGGAGATGGCCTGGAAACTGGTCACCATGCTGCACCCTTGTGTGCTGGTAAGCCTGGAGTCCTGCATGGCAACCGTACTTACCTGATGGAGGATAAGAATGGCCAGATCATCGAAACCCACTCCATCTCGGCCGGCCTGGATTACCCAGGGGTGGGTCCGGAGCACTCCTGGCTGAAGGATATTGGCAGGGTTACTTATGATGCCATCACGGATGATGAGGCACTGGAGGCATTTCATACCCTGACCAGGGTAGAGGGGATCATTCCGGCACTGGAGTCCAGCCATGCCCTGGCCTACGCGGCCAAGCTGGCTCCAACCATGCAGTCTGATCAGATAATTCTGGTAAACCTGTCCGGGCGTGGTGACAAGGATATACATACAGTTGCAGCACGTGAGGGGATCAAGATATGAGTCGGATCAGCGCATGTTTTCAACAACTGGATGAAGCAAACAAGGTGGCACTGATACCGTTCGTAACGGCAGGAGATCCCTCACGCGATATTACCGTGCCATTGATGCACCAGATGGTGGAGGCTGGTGCCAATATGATCGAGTTGGGTGTGCCGTTTTCAGATCCAATGGCAGATGGTCCTACGATTCAGCGCGCCAGTGAAAGGGCGTTGCAGAACAACATCAGCATCCATGATGTACTTGCCATGGTGCAGGAGTTCAGGCAGCAGGATTCCACCACCCCGGTGATACTTATGGGGTATCTCAATCCGATTGAGGTAATGGGTTACCAGGAGTTTGCCGATGCTGCTGCCACTGCTGGGGTGGATGGTGTATTGACTGTAGATATGCCACCAGAAGAGGCGCAAGGGCTTTTAGATGCCCTTAAACCACATGAGATTGACCCTATCCTGCTACTGGCGCCCACCAGTACCGAGGATAGAATCAAGAGCGTCAGTGAAGTGGCTAATGGCTTCATATACTATGTGTCTATGAAGGGTATAACCGGTGGCAGTAATATTGTCTTGAGTGAGGTTAGTGCCAAGGTGGCTGAGATCAGGCGTAGTACCAGACTGCCAATCGGCATCGGCTTTGGGATCAAGGATCCAGAGTCTGCACAGACTATGGCCCAGGTGGGTGATGCGGTCATTGTTGGTAGCGTACTGGTGAACATCATCGAGAGTCTGATTGATACTCCGGATAAGATCGGGGATGAGATAACACGTTTGCTAGGATCCATGCGTCAGGCGATGGATCTTATTTAAGGAATTTCTGACACAGAAGAGGTTCGCAGTAGTATTATGCTTCATGCAACAGGAGCTGTTAAATGAGCTGGTTTGAAAAACTGATGCCGAGTCGTATCCGTACTGAGGTCAGCAGTAAACGTGCTGTACCTGAGGGGTTGTGGGATAAGTGCCCGGGATGTGCAGCGGTTCTCTATCGTGCGGAGATGGAGAGGAATCTGGACGTATGCCCCAAGTGCTCACATCACAACCGTATCGGCGCTCGGCGCAGGCTGGATACCTTCCTTGACCCTGAATCCATGGAGGAGATAGGAGTCGAGTTGTCTCCAACAGATCCGCTCAAGTTCAAGGACAGCAAGAAATACCGGGACAGGATAGTTGCTGCACAGAAGCAGACCGGTGAGAAAGATGCCTTGGTGGTGATGCAGGGCCAACTCAAGGGTCAGGATCTGGTGGCTGCCGCATTTGAGTTCAGTTTTATGGGTGGTTCCATGGGCTCTGTGGTGGGTGAGAAGTTTGTGCGTGGTGCTGATGTGGCCATCGAAAAAAATATACCCATGATCTGTTTCTCTGCCAGTGGTGGTGCGCGTATGCAGGAGTCGCTGTTTTCCCTGCTGCAGATGGCCAAGACCAGTGCGGTACTCAGTCGCATGTCCAAACGTGGTCTGCCCTTTATTTCAGTGCTAACCGACCCGACTATGGGTGGTGTTTCTGCCAGCTTTGCCATGCTGGGAGATGTGAATGTGGCTGAGCCCAACGCCCTGATTGGGTTTGCCGGGCCCCGGGTAATTGAACAGACAGTGCGAGAGAAGTTACCAGAGGGTTTTCAGCGCAGTGAGTTCCTGCTGGAGCATGGGGCGATCGATATGATCGTAGACCGTCGCAATCTACGCGATGAGATGGCAAATCTCCTGAGTAAATTGACCAACCAGCCAGTGGCATAGTTCTTACCACAGAGGCTTGCCACTGATAACAGGATAAGGATGCGTTTTTCAAAACTCCAGGAGTGGCTGGATTGGCAGTCAACCCTACATCCCAGCGAGATAGAGCTGGGTCTGGAACGAGTGGCAGAAGTCTGGGGCAGACTAAGTGCCGAACAGTTTGATTCTGTAGTTATTACTATTGCCGGGACCAATGGCAAGGGCTCCAGTGCCGCTATGCTGGAATCCATCCTGCTGGCAGCTGGGTACACTGTGGGTTGTTACACCTCACCTCATCTCTTGCGCTACAACGAGCGTATTCGGGTCAATGGCCAGGAGGTATCTGATCACTCTATCTGTGATGCCTTCCAGTTGGTGGATCAGGCCAGAAGCGGGATTACACTCACCTACTTTGAGTTTGGCACCCTGGCGGCTCTGGAGATATTTGCCTCTTCAGAGCTGGATGTCGTTATCCTGGAAGTGGGTCTGGGTGGTAGATTGGATGCAGTGAATATCCTGGATCCTGACCTCTCCCTGATTACTACCGTAGATATTGATCATACCGAATGGCTGGGGGATTCCAGAGAGGAGATTGCACTGGAGAAGGCAGGTATTCTACGCAGCGGGAGGCCTGGGGTATTTGCCGGTACTGATATACCAATCAGCTTGCTGGAGAGGGCTGCAGAACTGGATGTGGACCTATGTATTGCGGAAACCGATTTCAGCTACAGTCGGTCAGAGAAACACTGGGACTGGAGGGGGAGGGCATCCAGTTATTCCATGCTACCGAACCCCAAATCTGGCGGGCGGTTCATCTATCGTAATGGTGCTGCCGTTTTGATGGTGCTGGAGCTGTTGCATGATCGCCTGCCGGTGTCTGGCGCTGAGATAATAAAAGGTCTGCAGGACCTGAACATATCCGGACGCTTTCAGATTATATCCGGGCCTGTGAGCATAATACTTGATGTGGCGCATAATCCTGAGGCGGCACGGGAACTGGCGTCCAACATACAGCAGATGCAGTGTGCTGGCCGTACCCTGGCGCTATTTTCAGCCTTGGCAGATAAAGATATTTCAGGGCTGGTGGCACCACTCACAGCTATGGTAGATCACTGGTATACAGGAGAGGTTATGGCAGAGCGCGCTGCCAGCCCGGAACAACTGGAGCAGGCAATGCTTGCTGCTGGAGTGGCTAGCTCCAGCATAGATAGACATGCTCATCTATATGATGCTATGACAAAGGCGATGGCAGATGCCGAAACACATGATAGACTCATCATATTCGGATCTTTCTATACGCTGGCTGAGATGCTGCAACACCCTGCTATAGGAAGCTTGATAAAATAACTGGATTTAGGAGAAACAGGTGGATGAAGGTCTGAAAAAACGTCTTATTGGCGCCACTGTGTTGGTATCGCTGGTCGTTATTTTTGTACCTATGCTGCTGGAAAAGGATCCAGTGGTATCAACGGATATGGAGGAGAACATCATTCCGGAGAAACCAGAGACGGATTTCTCATCCCGCGTGATGCCTCTGGAGAACGAAGATCTCTCCCAGCCACCACCCACCACTGCGGAGACACTTCAGCCCCTTCCTGAAATGCCATCTGACAAGCAGGAGAGTCCTGCAAGCAAACCTGAGTCCAAGCCTGCAGCCCAACCAACTCCAGAAACTACCCAAAGAGTGGGTCTGAGTGCCTGGGTTATACAGGTGGGAAGTTTTTCCAAGCGCAGTAATGCAGAGAGGTTGGTAAAAGCACTGCAGGAGAAAAAATACTCCTCCTTTACCGACCAGGTGGACGTGAAGGGCAAGATTCTGCATCGGGTCCTGGTGGGCCCTGAAGTGGATAAAAAACGGGCTGAAAAGATGCAGGTTAAGCTCAATAAGTATTTAAAAGCCCAAAAGCTGCAAGGGAAATTAAAAAGCTATCCTTAATTAACCCGGCAACCTGATATATCCTGTTCAAGGTCGTAAGTATGTTCTTGTCCGAAGTATGGCTTGCAGCCAATGCTTCTCTATTGGCTAGGGCTAATAAAACTTCTGCTCTGAAAATGGCTCTGGTAGAATCACCTTTTGCCCGACCAGGTATAGATTACTATTATGATGATTTGGGTGGACTACGTCATAGTTGGCATCATCTGCCTCTCGTCCATTGTAAGCCTGCTACGCGGCTTCATGCGAGAGGCGTTTTCACTGGCGGCCTGGATACTTGCCTTCTGGATAAGCTGGTCTTTCTTTCGCGATCTCGCGGTGCACCTGGAGTGGTTTACCGTTCCATCGGTGCGGCTTGGCTCTGCTTTTGCCATACTATTCCTTATCACTCTTGTTTTGGGAGCATTGGTAAATTACCTGGTGGGACAACTGGTTGATAAGACAGGCCTGACTGGTACGGACCGCATGGTAGGTATTTTTTTTGGAGCGGCCAGAGGTGCTGTGTTGGTTGCGGTAATGGTATTACTGGCCGGTCTAACCCCGATACCAAATGACCCCTGGTGGCAGGAGTCACTGTTAATCAGCTATTTCCAGGATTTAGCTCTATGGTTACGGGATCTGTTACCTCCAGATATTGCAAGTAAATTCAGATTTCAATAACAGCCCAGAATTGAATAAACGACTTATCATTATCTAATACAAATTTCGGAGCTCCGAAGCATGTGCGGTATTGTAGGAATCTTTGGTCGTAGTCAGGTTAATCAGGCACTGTATGATGCCTTGCTGGTACTGCAACACCGTGGGCAGGATGCTGCAGGTATTGTATCCTCCAAAGATGGTCAGCTGTTCATGCGTAAGGGCAACGGATTGGTCAAGGACGTCTTCCGCACTGAGCACATGATAAACCTGGTGGGTGAAATGGGTATAGCCCATGTACGTTATCCCACGGCTGGGTGCTCCTCTTCTGCCGAAGCGCAACCGTTCTATGTGAATTCCCCCTACGGAATAACTTTGGCCCACAACGGTAATCTCACCAATGCCGATGAGCTGAAACGTGATCTGTTCATGGAAGATATGCGCCACATCAATACCAACTCAGATTCTGAGATCCTGCTAAACGTGTTTGCCCATGAGTTACAGGTACTGGGTAAGATAAGGATCACTGAGAAGGAGGTGTTTCAAGCCGTTGCAGGAGTGCATAGAAGATGTCGTGGCGGTTATGCTGCAGTGGCCATGATTACCGGGTATGGAGTACTCGCGTTCCGTGACCCGTTTGGTATCCGTCCGGTGGTATTCGGAGAGAGAGATACCACTGAAGGCAAGGAGTATATGATAGCCTCTGAAAGCGTGGCTCTGGATGTGGCTGGGTTTGACCGCATTCGTGATTTGGAGCCAGGTGAGGCGGTTTATATAGACATGGATGGTAAGCTGCATACCTTCCAGTGTGCCGCCAATCCCATCCATTCGCCCTGCATATTTGAATTTGTCTATTTTGCTCGTCCGGATACCATTATTGACGATATCTTTGTGCATAAAGCCAGGTCCAGGATGGGAGTAGCCTTGGCCAAAAAGATTGAGCAGGAGTGGCCGGATTACGATATCGACGTGGTTATCCCGATCCCGGATACCAGCCGTACCGCTGCACTGGAGTTGGCGACAAATCTGGATATAAGATACTCAGAGGGATTTATCAAGAATCGCTACATTGGTCGCACCTTCATCATGCCTGGCCAGACGGTACGCAAGAAATCTGTGCGTCAGAAGCTGAATGCCATAGACTCAGAGTTCAAGAATAAGAATGTGCTGTTGGTGGATGACTCTATAGTGCGAGGTACCACCTCCAAGCAGATTGTGCAGATGGCGCGTGAGGCCGGAGCCAAGAAGGTCTATTTTGCCTCGGCTGCACCCCCAGTGCGGTATCCAAATGTATACGGTATCGATATGCCAGCAGCCAGTGAACTGGTAGCCCATGGACGTAGCGTGGAGCAGGTGCGGGAGATAATCGGAGCCGACAAGTTGATCTATCAGGATCTGGATGATCTTATAAATGCGGTGCAGAAGAGGGATAAGTCAGAGGTGAAGCGGTTTGATACCTCGGTATTCGATGGTGAATACATCACTGGAGATGTAAGCGATCATTACCTGGAGCAGTTGGAACTACTGCGTAGTGATGGCGCCAAACAGAACAAAGAGTCGGCAGAGATCAGCATAATAGGGCTGCATAACAGTGCCTAAAACGGTGCTAACTATACGAGCTAACCATGACGATGGAAGATGAAGAGTGGGGTTTTGCCACCAATGCCGTAAGGGCGGGACAGGCCAGAACCGGGGAGGGCGAGCACTCGGAGGCAATATTCCCCACCTCCAGTTTCGTATTCAACAGTGCTGCTGAGGCAGCTGCCAGGTTTGCTGGTGATGAACCTGGGAACATCTATTCGCGTTTTACCAACCCCACGGTAAGAAATTTTGAACAGCGTCTGGCCGCTATAGAGGGTGGTGACAGTTGTGTGGCGACTGCATCCGGGATGGCTGCGATCATGTCTGTATGTATGGGGCTGCTGCGTACCGGAGACCATATTGTTTCCTCGCGCAGTATCTTTGGTTCCACCACCATGCTGTTCAACAAATATCTGGAACGCTTTGGTATCAGTACCAGCTATGTTGCGCTGGAGGATATGGCTGCCTGGGAACAGGCAATAGGCCCCAATACCAGGTTACTGTTTCTGGAGACGCCATCCAATCCGCTTACAGAGTTGGGAGATGTGGCTGCGCTCGCAGAGTTGGCGCACTCCAATGACTGCCTGCTGGTAGTGGATAACTGCTTCTGTACCCCTGCTATCATGCGGCCTCTGGAGCTTGGTGCAGACATTGTGGTGCATTCTGCCACCAAGTACCTGGATGGTCAGGGACGCTGTGTGGGTGGTGCTGTGGTTGGGGATGCCAATCTGGTAGGTGAAGAGGTTTTTGGGGTGTTGCGTACTGCTGGACCCACCATGAGTCCCTTCAATGCCTGGGTGTTTCTCAAGGGCCTGGAGACCCTGAGCCTGCGTATGCAGAGGCATTCTGAGAATGCCACAAAGTTGGCACACTGGCTGCAGCAGCAGCCACAGGTGGAAAAGGTGTTCTACCCAGGGTTGGATACCCATCCCCAGTATGAGCTGGCCCAGCGACAACAGAGCCTGCCTGGTGGAATACTCTCATTTGAACTGGCCGGGGGTAAGCAGGCTGCTTGGGAGCTTATTGACTCCACCAGAATGCTCTCCATTACTGCCAATCTGGGGGATACCAAGACCACCATAACCCATCCTGCCACCACTACCCATGGACGCCTGACAGCCGAAGAGAGGGCAGAATCAGGGATCAGTGACAGCCTGATTAGGGTATCTGTAGGATTGGAAGAGGTAGCAGATATCCAGGCAGACCTCAGTCGGGGGTTGGGACTCTGAACGAGTGGATAGCTCGGAAATAAGAGATAAGTGGGATGCAAGGCATGCTGAGGCTGAAGGCCTTGGCAGTCAGGCCAGAGTGCTCGCTGATAACCTGCATCTGTTGCCAACTGCTGGTAAAGCCTTAGATCTGGCCTGTGGGCGCGGTGCAAATGCAATTCTCCTGGCCGAGGCCGGTCTGGAGGTGGATGCCTGGGATCAGTCATCCGTAGCTATTCAGCGCCTTAGTCAGGCGGCTGAAGAGGCTAAGTTAGGTATTAATTGTTCAGTCAGAGATGTTGTCAGTCAGCCGCCAGCGGCTGACAGTTACGATGTAATAGTGGTGGCGCACTTTCTGGACCGGAGTCTGTCCGGGCCTATCAGTCAGGCACTTAAAACAGGCGGTCTCCTGTATTATCAGACCTTTACCCGTGCCCGGGTAAGTGAAGCCGGCCCTTCTAATCCAGCCATGCGTCTGGCAGATAATGAACTTTTACATATGTTCAGTGCCCTGCATCCGCGCATCTATCGTGAGGAACTTCTGCTGGGTGACACTTCCCAAGGCTGGCGTGATCTGGCCATGCTAGTGGCACAAAAACAGCTCATTTCACAGTAACCAGTTCACCATTGCAGTTTCGACAGTAGTATCTTGCGTGTCCATTTCTTATCCGATTATGTCTAATGGTTGAGATTTGATGCTGGGAACAGGAACAGGCATAGGTATGCCTGCGCTGGCGTCTTACCGGAATACCTTTTAGATCAAGCCTGTTGGTCCTGTGTGGTTCTACGCCAAATTCCCGCATCAGCTGTTTCCATTCAACTCCGTGAGGACGTACACCATTTAGGCCGTGTAAGCAGTACATTATGTAGTGGGCAGTCTCGTGTGGAACAGTATTTGTCAGACTGTATGCATAGTGTTTGGCAAATATGTATGGGTTGTATCTGATCATGGTCTGGGTGCCATTGGAACAAAATATCCCAGACGCCATTCCTTTCAGGTTGAATATAATATCCACCGGCTCGAAGGATCGCCGGAACAGTGTTGCTGCCTGTTCTATGTATCTGAGAGTTTCCAGTTTGACCTGTAACTGCTGATGATTACTGATAGGTGTGACTAAGCCCATTTGAGTATATTCGCATGAAATGCACTTTTAGTGGCATTGATTAGGGAGCCTCCGATTAATTTCATGATGGCCGAGACGCTGCCTTTGCGTCTTGAGATGCAAGGCGGCTTGTGCAGCGAATGACCTTAGTCCTTGGCAA
>JANQEV010000091.1 GCA_028278145.1 Chromatiales bacterium
ATGGGTTTGAAGGTAATGAGGGTGTGATTGTAATCGCTGCCACCAACCGTCCTGATGTACTGGATCCTGCATTGCTGCGTCCTGGGCGTTTTGATCGCCAGGTGGTGGTGCCGCTGCCAGATATCCGTGGTCGGGAACTTATCCTAAAGGTGCATATGCGCAAGGTGCCGGTTTCTGAGGATGTAAAACCGGCCCTTATTGCCCGCGGTACACCAGGATTCTCCGGTGCTGATCTGGCTAATCTGGTAAATGAGGCCGCCCTGTTCGCCGCTCGCGACAACAAGCGCCTGGTGGATATGAATGATATGGAGCGGGCGAAAGATAAGATCATGATGGGTACTGAGCGCCGCTCCATGGTGATGAGCGACGACGAGAAGAAGCTTACTGCCTATCATGAAGCCGGGCATGCCATTGTCGGTCGTCTGGTGCCATCCCATGATCCAGTCTATAAGGTCAGTATCATCCCTCGCGGCAGGGCCTTGGGTGTAACCATGTTCCTGCCAGAAGAGGACCGTTACAGCATGAGCAAGGAACGCCTGGAGAGTCAGATCTCCAGTCTGTTTGGTGGGCGCATTGCGGAAGAGTTGATCTTTGGTGAGGAGCAGATTACCACCGGTGCATCCAATGACATCAAACGTGCCACCGAGATCGCCCGTAATATGGTGACCAAGTGGGGGCTGTCAGAAAAGCTGGGGCCATTGGCCTATGGAGAAGAAGAGGAAGAGGTATTCCTGGGGCGTTCCGTTACCCAGCACAAGAACGTATCTGATGAAACTGCCCACTCTATTGATGGCGAGATCAGGGACTTTATCGATCGCAACTATGGACGGGCTGAGACCATCCTTAAGGAAAACATGGACAAGCTAAAGGTCATGGCCGAGGCCCTGATCAAATATGAGACCATTGATTGCAGTCAGATAGACGACATCATGGCTGGCAAGGAACCCAAAGACCCTGAAGGATGGGACGATTCAGAACCAAAATCTGGTGGTGGTGTTGGGGTAGAATCTGACGCAGAGAAGAAAGGGTCGCAGGGTGAAATCGGCGGGACCGCCGGGCAACACTGATATGGCTAACATCGTATCTAGTCAGTAGGCCGGGATAAGAGCAGCGTTCCCGGCAAGGGTAGTTGCCAGAAACGCTATCGCTTATTCTGGCCTACGTGGTTAGCTACTCGATACTAGAACCTGGAAATATGACAATCCTCGATTGCGGCGGCAAGAGCCTCGACCTTACACGCCCCCGGGTTATGGGAATCCTCAATGTCACCCCCGATTCATTTTCGGACGGGGGTGATTTCATTTCCCCAGATCGTGCTGTCTCCCATGCCGAGCAGATGTTGCTGGATGGCACCCATATTATCGATGTGGGTGGTGAATCCACCCGTCCTGGAGCAGATGCCGTCTCAGAGCAGGAAGAACTGGACCGGGTGATTCCGGTGATTGAGGCGATTACAGAACAACTGCCTGTCATTATCTCCATTGATACTAGCAAACCAGGTGTAATGCGAGAGGCGGTAGCGGCAGGCGCCGGCCTGATCAATGACGTAATGGCCCTGCAGGCGCCAGGTTCGGTTGAGGCAGCTAAGGAGTTGGCTGTTCCAGTCTGTCTTATGCATATGCAGGGGCAGCCACGCACCATGCAGAACAGTCCGGCTTATAATGACGTGGTGTCAGATATCTTGGATTTTTTTAAACAGCGTATAGCCGTTTGTACCTCTGCCGGAATTCCGGGAGAACGCCTGATCCTGGATCCAGGGTTTGGTTTTGGGAAGACCCTGGAGCATAATCTCACTTTGCTGGCCAGCCTGGAACGCTTCGGTGAACCTGGATTGCCACTGCTGGTTGGGATATCCCGTAAATCCATGCTTGGTACTATCCTGGATGGTGCCCCTGCAGATGAGCGGCTCTATGCTAGTCTGGCTGCTGCGGTGATGGCCGTGGAGCGTGGGGCCAGTATTATAAGGGTGCATGATGTAAAGCCCACGGTTGATGCACTGAAGGTGGTTAATGCAGTGAAGTTTGGGGTTAATGGGTAAGATTGTTTGCGCCGGTTTGCGGCTAATTAGTATCTGTCCAGGAAAACCTGTTTAACCGCAAAGATCGCAAAGAAAACACTATGCTGATAGATATAAATTAACTTCGCGTTCTTTGTGTTCTTCGCGGTTAATTTTTTGTGTATGGTTGTGCGCTAATTAATCATTGAGTGGCGTTAAGATCATTGGAGATGAGTCTTGAACAGGAAATATTTTGGTACTGATGGAATAAGAGGACGGGTAGGTGAGGGCAAGATCACCCCGGAATTTCTGCTAAAGCTGGGCTGGGCCACGGGTCGAGTATTTGGCAAGCAGTCAGGAAGCCGGGTGCTGATCGGCAAGGACACCAGAATATCAGGTTATATGCTGGAATCTGCCCTGGAGGCCGGCTTGATAGCTGCCGGAGTTGATACCCATCTGTTGGGCCCCATGCCCACGCCAGGTATAGCCTATCTCACCCGCACCCTGCGGGCCCAGGCTGGCATAGTAATCAGTGCTTCCCACAACCCGCACTATGACAATGGCATAAAGTTTTTCTCTGGTAGCGGTAAGAAACTGCCCGATGAGGTGGAACTGGAGATAGAGCGTGAGCTCGATCAGGAAATGGCCACTGTAGAACCGGAAAAACTGGGTAAGGCATTCCGGGTTACCGATGCTGCCAGTCGTTATATTGAATTCTGTAAGGGCACCACACCGTGGGAGATCGGATTTCATGGCATGAAGATTGTGGTGGACTGTGCTAACGGTGCCACCTACCACATTGCACCCCATGTGTTTGAGGAGTTGGGTGCCGAGGTTATAGCCATTGGTGACCAGCCAGATGGTTTGAATATCAATGCCGGGGTGGGTTCCACCCATATCGAAACCCTGAGGCAGGAGGTATTGGAACAGGGGGCTGACCTGGGAGTGGCCCTGGATGGTGATGGTGATCGCCTGATCATGGTAGATGCAGAGGGCAATGAGGTAGATGGGGATGACATCCTCTATGTCATTGCCTGTGCCAGGAAGGCCAATGGCGGCCTGGTCGGTTCTGTGGTTGGAACCGTCATGACCAACCTGGGGCTGGAACATGCCCTCACCGGATTGGGCATTGGTCTGGAACGGGTGCAGGTGGGTGACCGTTGTATCATGGAGCGGCTGGAGCAGATGGGCTGGACCCTGGGTGGTGAACCATCTGGACATATTATCTGCCTGGACCGTACCACTACCGGTGATGGTATTGTGTCGGCCCTACAGGTTCTGTCTGAGGTAGTGCGTACGGGTAAGAGTCTTAAGGAACTGTGTGCCCCAGTTGAAAAGTACCCGCAGGAGTTGATCAATGTGCGCCTGGAAAATGGCGTGGATGTGATGGGTTCGCCAGTTATGCAGGAGGCAGTACGGGATGCTGAATCCGAGCTGTCTGATCAGGGCCGGGTACTGTTGCGGCCATCTGGTACCGAGCCACTGATACGGGTCATGGTTGAGGGCAGCGATCAGGCCCAGGTACGCAAACTGACAGAAAAACTGGCTGCTGTAGCCCAGGAGCTGGTGGTTGCAGGATAGTCTGTGCTTAACAGGTCCTTAGAGACAGGTTCAATCCTTGGTCTTGTCGTGCTCGATCAAGGCGTATGCTGAGTGATTATGGATGGATTCGAAGTTTTCTGATTCCACCACATAGGAACTGATGCGATCATCCTCATTCAGACGCATGGCCACGTCCCGTACCATATCCTCGACAAATTTCGGGTTGTCATAGGCGCGTTCGGTAACATGTTTCTCATCTGGTCGTTTCAGTAGCCCGAACAGTTCGCACGAGGCCTCGGACTCCACCAGGTCGATGATCTCTTCGATCCAGACAAATCCCTTTACCTGGGCCTGTACGGTCACGTGGGAGCGTTGGTTATGGGCGCCGCGCTCGGAAATCTTCTTGGAACATGGGCACAGACTGGTCACTGGCACCACCACCCGTATGATCATGGTGGGTTTGCCACTATGTATCTCGCCTATCAGGGTGACATCGTAGTCCAGCAGGCTCTGCACCTCGGAAACCGGGGCTCTCTTGTTGATGAAGTAGGGGAAGTTCATCTCAATGTGGCCGGAATCGGCCTCCAGACGCTCTGACATCTCCCGCAGCATCTCGTTGAATGATTCTACCCCTATCTCCTTCTCATAACTGTTGAGGATCTCCACAAAGCGTGACATGTGGGTACCCTTGAAGTTGTGGGGTAGATTTACATACATGTTGAAATTGGCAACGGTATGCTGCTCGCCACCAGTACGGTCTTTTATCTTAACCGGGTGACGTATGTCTTTGATTCCAACCTTGTTTATGGCAATCTGGCGTGTGTCCTGACTGCTCTGAACATCGGCGATCTCACTCTTTGTTACGACATCTTCCGTCAAGGTTTGAATCCTCTGAATCTATATGGCATCTGGGATAGCCCCCAGAATGCTGGAAAACTACTCATTATGAGGCCAGCTAGGTGGTGGTGCAACCCAAGATAAATATGTGAATTAACAAAATATTTAGATGGCCAGTCTGGATATTTAGTTCCTGTACCAAAATACTGGTTTATGTGCGGTTGTTTCAGTTGTTGCGGGCAACGATATAGTCGGCCAGCCAGCGCAGTGGGTCAGCGCCATCATCAAAGATAGAAAGACTGTCCAGTGCTTCCTGGTGTAGTTGTGTGGATAGACTGCGGGCACCCTCCAATCCAAGCAGGGCTGGATATGTTGGTTTGGAATTTGCCTGATCCTTGCCTTGGGTCTTGCCCAGGGTTGCGGTATCGCCCTCCACGTCCAGGATGTCATCTTTAACCTGGAATGCCAGCCCGATACGCTTGGCATAATGGTCCAGGGCCGAAATCTGTTTCTGATCTGCATTCGGGTATGCCAGATAGCCCATGCGTACACTGGCCAGGATCAGGGCCCCGGTCTTGTGGATGTGCATATTCTCCAGTTGCACCAGGGATAGATCTTCCCCCACCGAATCCAGATCCATAGCCTGTCCTCCCGCCATCCCGCGGGAACCACTGGCAATGGCCAGGTTATCCAGCATCTTAATCCTGGTAGCGCTATCCGTCTCCATGCTGGCATCGTGACAGAGCACACGGAATGCCAGGGTTTGCAGGGCATCACCGGTGAGTATGGCGGTGGCTTCGTCAAACTGTTTGTGACAGGTAGGCTGACCGCGCCGCAGATCATCATCATCCATGGCAGGGAGGTCATCATGCACCAGTGAATAGGCGTGGATCAGTTCTACAGCACAGGCCGGTCCATTCAGGCGTTCCGGTGCAACACCAAGTGCCTGGCCGGTGGCGTAGACCAATACCGGACGCACCCGCTTGCCTCCACCAAGCACCACATAACGCATGGCCTGGTGCAGTTTTTGGGGTTGGGTGGTGGTGGCCGGCAACCAGTGTTGCAGGGCTTTTTCAACCCGGGCCTGGGACTCCGCAAGGAACTCTTTCAGTCCGGGTTCATTCACTGTTTTCAAACGGCTCCAGATCTGCGTCTGGGTTATTGTTGGACAGGATCTGGATCTTCTGTTCAGCTTCTTTTAATACCTGCTGACAGGTGCGGGTAAGCACTACGCCACGTTCAAAACACTTTAGTGACTCCTCAAGGGACAGTTCACCCTGCTCCATGGTTTCTACAAGGGATTCCAGTTCGGCCATGGCCTGTTCAAATGAGGGTGTTTTACTGCTTGCTTTGGGCACGGTGGTCTGATCTCTTTTGGGAAGGAATAAACTACCCTGATGCGGGTCTATGGTCAATGCTTCAGTTTTTCTGTTCCATAGGCATCTCGCCTGATTGTTGTCGGGCGTGTAAACTCTACAGGTTTTACAGTAAACGGAATCAGAATGAGTAACAGCTCCTACGATGCCTCAGCCATTGAGATCCTGAGTGGTCTGGAACCGGTGCGCAAGCGCCCGGGCATGTATACCGATACCAGTCGCCCTAACCATATGGCCCAGGAGGTGATCGATAACAGTATTGATGAGGCCGTGGCCGGTTTTGCCACCACTATTGATGTCTCCCTGTATAAGGATGGCTCCCTTGAGGTCACAGACGATGGTCGTGGTATGCCAGTGGACTTGCACCCTCAGGAGGGCAGGCCTGGTGTAGAGGTGATCCTGACCAAACTACATGCCGGCGGTAAATTCTCCAACAAGAATTACCGTTTCTCAGGAGGCCTGCATGGAGTAGGTGTGTCGGTGGTTAATGCCCTCTCCAAGCACCTTGAGGTGTGGGTTAAACGGGGTGGACAACAGTACAATATGGCCTTTGCCGATGGGGAGAAGGTATCCGACCTGGAAGTAGTGGCGAAGGTGGGGAAGAACAACACCGGTACCACGGTACGTTTCTGGCCTGATCCAAAGTATTTTGATTCTGCCAATTTTTCTTTGCGCCACCTGCTGCATCTACTGCGGGCCAAGGCGGTGCTCTGTCCTGGGTTGTTGGTACGGTTCTGGGATGAGAAGAGTGGAGATGAGCAGGAGTGGCAGTATCAGGATGGCCTGAAAGACTACCTGCTGGATGCCATGGAAGATGTCACCATTCTGCCTGATGAACCATTTATTGGTTCAATGTCGGGTAATAATGAGGCCGCTGATTGGGCTGTAGTCTGGTTGCCAGAGGGTGGTGAGGCGATTACTGAGAGTTATGTGAACCTAATCCCTACCTTGCAGGGCGGTACCCATGTGAATGGACTGCGCACCGGGCTCACCGAAGCGGTGCGTGAGTTCTGCGAATTTCGCAACCTGCTGCCGCGTGGGGTGAAGCTGGCACCGGATGATGTATGGAACCGCTGTAGTTATATCCTGTCTGTAAAACTGGCAGATCCGCAGTTTTCCGGCCAGACCAAGGAGCGGCTTTCCTCCCGTGAGTGCGCAGTATTTGTCACTGGTGTGGTAAAGGACTCCTTCGGTCTGTGGTTGAACCAGCATACGGAGATGGGCGAGGCCATTGCTGAACTGGCAATAAGTTCTGCCCAGGCGCGCATGCGCTTAGGGCGCAAGGTCAAGCGTAAGAAGGTGGTTCAGGGACCGGCGCTTCCAGGTAAACTGGCAGACTGTAGCGTGCCTGATCCCAAGCGTAGCGAACTGTTTCTGGTGGAAGGTGATTCCGCTGGAGGTTCTGCCAAACAGGCTCGGGACAGGGAATTCCAGGCGGTGATGCCACTGCGTGGCAAGATCCTGAATACCTGGGAGGTGGACCCGGCCGAGGTGCTGGCCTCGCAGGAGGTGCATGATATCTCGGTAGCCATTGGGGTGGAGCCAGGGTCGGATGACCTGTCGGGACTGCGTTTTGATAAGGTCTGTATCCTGGCAGATGCAGACTCGGATGGCGCGCATATCGCTACCCTGCTGTGCGCCCTGTTTCTACGCCACTTTCGTAAATTGGTACGGGAGGGCCATGTATATGTAGCCATGCCACCCCTATACAGAATAGATGTTGGTAAGCATGTGTTTTATGCCCTGGATGATGGAGAAAAACAGGGGGTACTGGACCGTATTGCTGCCGAGAAGATAAAAGGCAAGGTGAGTGTGCAGCGCTTCAAGGGACTGGGTGAGATGAATCCCATGCAACTGCGCGAAACCACTATCCTGCCAGATACCCGGCGTTTGGTTCAGTTGACTGTGGGTGCCGGCGATGACACCAATAGTGTGATGGATATGTTGCTGGCAAAAAAGCGGGCCTCAGACCGCAAGCAGTGGTTACAGAAGAAGGGTGATCTGGCAGAAGTATAGTGCTGGTATGTGATTAACATGTGGAGTTAAGTGCATTATGAAATATTATCCGTTGACGGTTTTATTTGGCCTGTGTCTGCTACTACAGTTTTCTGCTGCCGATGCACGTGGGAAAAATACTATATTTGATGATTCTGGGGACCTGGCAGATCAGGACAACCCTTTTGTGGAGGGTCCAGAGTGGAAGGAGACAAAGCTGAAGTTGCCAGCATACCCCAAGGATGGAGATTTGATGGAGATGGAAGTAGATGACCATAGTGACAGGTTTACATACTATCTTGATGAGAAATCTCTTACGGTTTCAAAAGAAGACTATGTAGTGCGTTACACCATGGTGGTTGAATCTAGCCGTGGCACCAGGAATGTGTTCTATGAAGGCATTAGATGTAATACAGAAGAGTACAAGACCTATGCCTTTGGTGCCGGCAAAGGCAAGCTACGAGCCAGAAAAAAACCTGAGTGGAGGCCGGTTTTAGAAACCGGACGTACCAGGTTTCGGGCCCATATGATGCAGTACTATTTCTGTGAATGGAAGCTGCCCAGGCAACGGCAGATTATAGTAAGTAAGATAAAGCATGCAGCCCCAGGTGAGTTTATGAATTAATGATAGTTGTTCTACAACTGCATCTTCTTTTTAGGCGGGGTGTATACCACCGCTGATGTAAATTTCACAGCTCCGATTCTAGTATAGAGAACCAGACATTATGTCTAATGAGATAGACCAGAGCCTGGAGGGCATCGAACAGATGCCACTCAAGGTCTTCACCGAGAAGGCGTACCTGGATTACGCCATGTATGTGATCCTCGATCGTGCCCTGCCCCATATTGGGGATGGCCTGAAACCGGTGCAACGCCGCATCGTTTATGCAATGTCGGAACTTGGACTCTCGGCCACCGCCAAGTTCAAGAAATCGGCCCGTACTGTGGGTGATGTGCTGGGTAAGTTTCATCCCCATGGTGATAGTGCCTGTTATGAGGCGATGGTACTTATGGCGCAGGAGTTTTCCTATCGCTACCCACTGATTGACGGTCAGGGGAACTGGGGTTCACCGGACGATCCCAAGTCATTTGCTGCTATGCGATATACAGAATCACGCCTGACTGCTTATTCCCAGGTGCTGCTGTCAGAGCTGGGGCAGGGCACCGTAGACTGGGAACCAAATTTTGATGGGACTCTGGAAGAGCCATCTGTACTGCCAGCGCGTCTGCCCAACCTGCTGTTGAATGGTACTGCTGGAATTGCCGTGGGTATGGCCACAGATATCCCGCCACACAATCTGCGAGAAGTAGCCAGTGCCTGTATCCGTTTGCTGGAAAGTCCCAAGAGCAGCATTGAGGAACTGTGTGAACATGTTCTGGGACCGGATTATCCCACCGAGGCGGAGATTGTTACACCACGGGAAGATCTGCTGAAGCTGTATCAGGGCGGTAGTGGTAGCGTGAAACTGCGGGCCAGTTTTGAGCGTGACCGTGGAGATATCATCATAACCGCTCTGCCCCACCAGGTGTCTGGGGCCAGAATTCTGGAACAGATTGCAGGACAGATGCAGGCCAGAAAGCTTCCCATGGTGGAGGACCTGCGCGATGAGTCGGATCACGAGAACCCAACACGTCTGGTGATAGTGCCACGTTCCAATCGGGTGGATGTTGAGCGCCTGATGTCGCACCTGTTTGCCACCACAGATCTTGAGCGCAGCTACCGGGTCAACATGAATGTTATCGGTCTCAATGGCAGACCCCAGGTTAAAGATCTGCGCAGTATGCTTAAAGAGTGGCTGGAGTTTCGTTTTGAGACTGTACGCCGTCGTCTGGAATACCGTCTGGGCAAGGTGCGGGATCGTTTACATCTGTTAGATGGCCTGCTCATTGCTTTTCTTAATATCGATGAGGTAATTCGCATTATCCGTACTGAGGATGAACCCAAGGCAGTGCTGATGGCACGCTTTAGCCTTACCCAGATCCAGGCCGATTACGTATTGGACACCAAACTGCGTCAGTTGGCGCGTCTGGAAGAAATCAAGATCAGGACCGAGCAGGAAGAGCTGGAACAGGAACGCCAGCAGTTGGAGACCACTTTGGGTTCACGTCAGCGTATGAAGACCATGATCCGAAAAGAGATCGAGGCTGATGCTGAAAAATTTGGTGATGACCGTCGTTCACCTATTGTGGAGCGCGCTGCTGCATCAGCGCTGGATGAGACTGAACTCACTCCAAGTGAGCCGGTTACCGTCATCCTTTCTGAAAAGGGCTGGGCCAGATCAGCCAAGGGACATGAAATTGATCCCGCCGGGCTGAATTTCAAATCCGGTGACGGCTATCTGCATGCTGCCAGGCTGCGCAGCAACCAGTCAGTAGTGTTTCTGGATAGTGCCGGACGTTGCTACTCTATTCCGGCCCATACTCTGCCATCTGCGCGCAGTCAGGGTGAGCCTTTGACCGGTCGTCTGACCCCTTCCGGCGGTGCGTCCTTTGTGGCGGTCCTGGGTGGAGATCCGGATCAGTGGTATCTGGTGGCATCAGATGCCGGCTACGGATTCCTGGTGCAGCTGAAAGAGTTGTATGTAAAGAACAAGTCAGGCAAGGCTATGTTGTCACTGCCGAAGGGAGCGCGGGTGCTCAAACCGTCAGCGGTAACCCATGCAGAAACTGACCGTGTTGTGGCTATTACCAATGAAGGGCGTATGCTGGTTGTCCCGGCCTCTGATTTGCCAGTATTGAGTCGTGGCAAGGGGAACAAGATTATCGGTATACCTTCTAAGCGTGTGGCCAGTGGAGAGGAGTTTGTGGTGGCAATGGCCTGTGTGCCACTTGGAGGCAAGCTGACTGCATACTCAGGCAAACGCTACATCACCATGAAGGCGTCAGACCTGGATAATTATCATGGGGAACGTGGGCGCCGGGGTAACAAGCTGCCGCGTGGTTTTCAGAAAGTTGATAGTGTTTCAGTGGAGTAGTTGACCTGTAATGCGAAGATTGTTTGGCCGCAAATGAACGCAAATAAACGCTAATTGTCTATTAGTTTTTGTTACTCCAGGACGTATCTGAATAGGGTTGATTTAACAAAAATATCAGATACAGATTTGCGTTCATTTGCGGCTGATAGTTTAGTAAGCTGGATTAGTTTTTCTTGAAGGCTGGGTTGTAGTATGAAAGATAGTGTTAAAGAGTATTACGGCAAGATATTGAACGGTTCATCTGATCTGCAGACCAATGCCTGCTGTACCGATACCGGCCTGCCGGATCACCTGAAACTGGCCATGTCTAATATCCATGCCGAGGTGACAGCACGCTATTATGGCTGTGGGCTTATTGCACCTCAGGAGTTAAAAGGCGCCAGAATTCTGGATCTGGGCAGTGGCTCTGGTCGGGATTGCTTCTTGCTGGCACAGTTTGTGGGTGAGGATGGATATGTGGTCGGTGTGGATATGACCGAAGAGCAACTTGAGGTTGCTGAACGACATATTGCTTGGCATCGGGACAGATTCGGTTATGAAAAGTCCAATGTGGAATTCAAGCTGGGGCATATTGAGCAGTTGGATCAACTGGGCATGGAAGACAATAGCTTTGACATCATTGTATCCAACTGTGTCATCAATCTTTCACCTGATAAGGAAGCGGTCCTGCGCGAGGCCTATCGCCTGTTGAAGCCTGGTGGTGAACTCTATTTTTCTGATGTGTATTCAGATCGCAGAGTTCCGCATGAGCTATTGGATGATCCTCTGTTATATGGTGAGTGCCTGAGTGGTGCCCTGTACTGGAATGACTTTCTGCGTTTGGCATCGGCAACCGGCTTTGCAGATCCACGTTTAGTGGAGGATCGCCCGATTACAATTGATAATCCGGTCATTGAGCAGCGCATTGGTCATATTGACTTCTACTCAGCCACCTATCGTCTGTTTAAGATCGAAGGGCTGGAGTCGGCCTGTGAGGACTATGGCCAGGCCGTGGTATACAAGGGTGGAATCCAGAATAGTGAGCAGCAATTTGTCCTGGATAATCACCATGTTATTGAAAAAGGTCGACACTTTCCTGTATGTGGTAATACCTACAGAATGCTGAATGAATCACGCTTCCAGCAATACTTTGAATTTTACGGCAACTGGGATACCCATTATGGTATTTTTAAAGACTGCGGAACTGTGATGCCATTCAAACAGGGTGAGAGTGCCCAGTCAGACGACACTGGTGCCTGCTGCTGAGAGTAGCCCAACAGGTCTTGGGGTGTAGGAAGAGAATTCTCATTATATGGATTGTAATTCCCATCTAAGCTGATTCATGCCTATCTGTGCCTGGCTATTCCCGAAATAACGTTATGAACTTCCTATGGACACTTCAGTAATTGGCCGTTTGGTCTGTTTGTCCATATCGAATCCTGCAATTATCCCTAGTTCAGGTGTAATCTAGAGCCATTCAATATTTGTACTACTATTGCATATAGTAACCTTTTGGTAGCTACAACGATCACAATGGCTTTTTTGTACAGCTAATGGTTACATCAACTAGCTGAGAAGCGAAATCAACCCGGCAACTGTTTGAAAAAATGGTGTTGTCCGGTCTGTCTGATATTAAGCAGCCGTTGCCAAAGGTTCAGATTAATAATCATGCTGCATCTGCCAGCCCTTTTATTCTATTTGTAAGGGGGGTGATATATAACAAGGTAGATGAGATCTTGTTTTACGATCGGGAAGATGAAACAGAGCTACCTGAACATACCTGATATTACCTGGCAGTTCATCAAGTTGTGGTTACCATGGACCGCACTGCTGTTGGGCATGTTCTTCTTTTTTTATTCTACCGAGCTAAATTTTGAGAAGCATCGGATCGAGACAGATGACTCTCTTAGTCTAGCTGTGGGTAAAAATACAGCCTCAATAGATTTTCGAGAGATTCGTGCCGACCTTTTAGAACTCGGACAAAACCACAAGCTTTCTAGTCTCCAGAGACCTCCGGCACTGGATAAGTTACATCAACTGCAAACGGAGTTTCTGCGCTTCGCTAACCACAAACAGCTGTATGACCAGATTCGCTATCTGGATAATGCGGGTAAAGAGATCATAAAAGTGGTGTTTAATCAGGGCCAGGCTTTACTGGTACCTTTTTCTAGATTGCAGGATAAATCTGACCGCTACTATTTTTTAGATACCATGGATATGCGCCGTGGTGAGATGTATACATCTAACTTTGATCTCAATGTTGAGCATGGTGTTGTGGAGGTGCCATACAAACCGGTGATCCGTTTTGCCATGCCGGTGTTTGATAGAGATGGACAAAGAAATGGCGTGGTAGTGCTTAACTATTTTGGTACCAGGATGCTCACCAACCTGATGCAAAGCCTGGCCAATATTATAGATCACACTATGTTAGTGAACAGTAATGGTGGTTGGTTGTTGAGTCCCGAGTTAGCCAAGGAGTGGGGCTATAAATTATCAGTAAATTTTGGATTCAGCGAAAAGTATGCTGATGCCTGGAGTAAGATCAAAACTGTCGACTCAGGGCAGTTTTACAACGAGCGTGGCTTGTTTACCTTCCAAACCATCTATCCACTTGGTGAACCTGGTCAGGGACGTTCGGAAGATCAAGTAGGCAATAGTCTGGATACGAAGAAGGGCGAAGTATTACAGTGGAAACTGGTGTCGTTTGTATCTCAGGACAGGATTGATTACATAGCATCAGAACTGATTGATAAGATGCTGCTGTTTGCCTTGCCGCTGTATGCGCTGTTTCTGATGGGTATTCTTTGGATGTCTATTGTCCGGGTCAGAGAGTCCGGCGTCGAGCAGGCCTTGCTGGATAACAAGCAGCGTATGAGTGCCAGTTTTAAAGCTGCCATAGATGCCATCATAACCATAGATACTCAGGGAAAGGTATTAGAGTTTAACCCTTCAGCTGAGGAGATGTTCGGGTATAGCTATGCAGAAGTAAGTGGTCATCCAATATCAGATTATATCGTCCCGGATCATTTAAAAGAGCATCAGCACATTGGTCTGGAGTGTTTCGTTAAATCTGGAGAATCATCGGTTACTGGCAAACGCATCAGTTCCCATGCGGTCAGAAAAAATGGTGAAGAGTTTCCCGTGGAACTGACACTCACCCCGATTGCGGTTGATGGTCAGACTATGATTACGGCTTTCATTCGTGATCTTACCGAGCAGCGAAAAGCGGAAGATGTCCTCAAGCTGCGAGAGACTGCCCTTAAGGCTGCTGCCAACATGGTGATTATTACTGACACCAGAGGCGTGGTGGAGTGGGTGAATCCGGCTTTTACTGAATGTACCGGCTACAGCTTCCAGGAGATAGTGGGCCGCAGTACTAAGGTGCTTAAGTCAGGTAAGCTGCGGCAAGAGTTTTACACTGATATGTGGAATACCATCCTGAGTGGGGAGGTATGGCGTGGTGAATTCATCAATAAAAAGAAAGATGGAACACTATATACAGATGAGGCAACCATAACACCGGTTAAGGATGATCATGGAAATATCGTTAGGTTTATTGCTATCAAACAGGATATTACCAAACGCAAAATAGCTGAAGATCAACTGCAGGAAAACCAGGATCGTTTGGCCCAGGAAGTGATGCGGCGTGAAAGGAAGGCGATTGAAGATGAGGTAATGGCACGGTTGTTTCAGCTGGCACTCAGTTCCGAACAAATGACCGACTACCTGGCATCGTCTATTCAGACACTGGTTGATTCAGCTTCATGGATAGCAGATAAGCCCAAAGGCGTGGTGTTCCTGACCCAGAAACAGGGTGATAAAGAGGTATTGAGCTATACCGCTTCCTACAATATGGATGCTGCAAAAAAGGTGCAATGTGCCAAGGTGCCTTTTGGCAACTGTCTCTGTGGTCTGGCGGCACAAAACCGTGAGGTCATATTCTCAGATGGCTTAGATGAGGTGCATGAAATCTGCTATGAGAATATGTCGGCACATGGCCACTATGTTGCTCCGATCATGGCTGGAGATGATGTACTTGGGGTGCTGACCTTATATCTCAAGGTAGGTCATGTAAGAGATATACATGAAGAGATATTTATAAGCCGGGTGACAGATATCCTGGGCTTAGGTATATCCAGACGCCATGCCAGTCTCTCCCTGATTAAAGCAAAAGAAGATGCAGAGGCGGGTTCCCGGGCCAAGAGTGCTTTTCTGGCAACCATGAGCCACGAGATCCGTACCCCAATGAATGGAGTGTTGGGGATGTCGGAACTTCTGATCGGTACTGAGTTGGATAGTGAACAGAGAGAGTTCACAGATACCATCATCAATTCTGCCCGGGCCCTGCTTACCATAATCAACGATATCCTGGATTTTTCCAAGATTGAGGCGGGGAAGATGGAGTTATCTCCGGTGAATTTTGATCTGGAGCGGGCTGCCCATGATGTCACCCAGTTGATGTTGGCCCAGGCCGAGGATAAGGGATTGGAATTGATGCTGAATTATGAGCCTGGTACTCATAAATACTATTCAGCAGATGCGGGTCGTATCCGGCAGATCCTGGTGAATCTGGTGGGTAATGCAGTTAAGTTCACCAGCAATGGTTATGTGCTGATTAATATTGGCAGTCAGCAGCTAGATGATGAACTGATGCAGGTCAAGGTGTCGGTTCAGGACACCGGGATCGGAATTGATCCTGAGGTCAAACATGAACTGTTTCAACCCTTTGCTCAGTCAGATGCTTCTACTACCCGTATTTATGGTGGTACTGGATTGGGCCTGGCAATCTGTAAACAGCTGGTTGAAATGATGGGTGGAACCATTGGGGTAAATAGTACACCTGGAGTTGGTTCAACCTTCTGGTTTACATTGAACCTACCTATAGTAGATGTGCCTGAAGCCATACCAGAAGCAGATCTGGAAGGTTTGCACGTGCTGGTGGTGGATGACAGTAAGATCAATCGACGTCTATTGACACGCCAATTGGAACATATGTCCATGTCGGTCGATTTTGCAGTGGATTCCACCACAGCCATGGAGATGGCCAGGAGTGCCGTGGCAGAGGGAAATCCGTATAAACTGTTCTTGCTTGATCACCATATGCCAGTCACTGATGGTGAAGAATTGGGTAAGATGATTCTATCTGATGATGAGCTTTCATCTACACCACTGATCCTGTTGACCTCAGGTGGGCAACGTGGTGATGGCATTCATTTCCGGGAGCTTGGTTTCTCGGCTTATCTGACCAAGCCCGTCCATAGTGAAACTCTGCGTCATACCATGGCTGGCGTACTGGGATTGAAACAGGAGTCACCCCAGGATCCAGTATTTCTTACCAGTTATCAGGTTCCCAATCATGGCTGGTATTCTGGTGGGGCTGAAAGGATGTTCGATGGACAACATATACTACTGGCTGAAGATAACCTGGTTAATCAGAAAGTGGCCAGTACCCTGTTGCGCAAACTGGGTTTAAATGTGTCTATTGTGGATAATGGTGCAAGTGCTATCGACGAATGGAAGAGAACGGGATGTGATCTGATCCTGATGGATTGCCAAATGCCGGAAATGGATGGATATGCTGCCACAGCGGCCATCCGTAAACAGGAAGCAGAAACCGACAATCACGTACCAATAGTAGCCCTAACTGCCAATGCCATGGAGCAGGATCAACTTAGATGTTTAGAGGCGGGGATGGATGACTATGTATCCAAGCCGTTTCGGCAGGGGCATCTGGTATCTGTACTGCATCGATGGCTTGATGCTGGTAGCCAAACTCCAGATTCAGATAAAGCCCGGGGGGAGGCAGCGGATATGAGTGAGCAGAATGATCAGGAATTGCCACCAACTATAGACACTTCGGTACATGATGGGTTGCGCGATCTGCTGGGAACGGAGTTTTCATCCTTGATTGATGCTTATCTGGAAGATACAGGGCAGTTTGTACGGGAGATGCAGGCTGCCTGTGAACGGGATGAGATCAAAGCAATTGAGGTGCCGGCCCATAGTATGAAATCAAGCAGCGCAAATATTGGTGCGATGCGTCTCTCAACGCTGGCAAAAGAGTTGGAGGAACAGGTCAGATCTGGCAGTCCGGTAAATGTGCAGGACCAGATTTCAGCGCTGGCTGATGAATTCGATCGTGTGAGCCAGCAGTTAAGCCAATAAACTCTGCCATAGATTATCCATAAACAAGCCCGTATGCATGAAGTTGCTTCTGGTACTTGATCAGATCCTCAGGGCGGTCTACATCCCACAATGGATCAAGCTCAATCCAACTGAAACCGAGTTGTTGTAGCCTCTCTCTGGTTTGAGTCAAGACCCTATTGGTTCCCCAATCTATACTGGTAAACAGCTTGCTGTTAAAACGGCGCAGTCCCAGCAGTACATATCCACCATCTAGGGCCGGACCGATTACGGCATCATGGCCCTGCCCCAGGGACTGGAAGGCAGATTTCAGATACTCAAGATCTAGTGGCGGGGAATCGCTGCCAATAATTACCACCATGCTGTGAGTGTTCAATGCAGTCTGCAGTGCATTGGCCATGCGCTGTCCCAGGTCTGTTCCAGTTTGGGTATACAGGTTCAGACCAAATCCTGCTGCGATGTGCTGGAAGTATGGGTGTTGTGGATCTGGGAAACAGTAGAGGTCTGTGGGTGAGATCTCATTGTCTCTTACCATTCGTAGCTTATGTTCCAGCATGTCTCTATGTAGTTTTGCGGCTCCATCTCTGCCTAGGGCTGGAATCAATCTGGTCTTAACCTGCCCGGCGTCAGGGGCCTTGGAAAATATAATCAGTTTGGCGTCAGGGAATAACATACTTAAGAGCTATATTTTTTTGCTAATGTATTGGGCGAGGCACCAAAATAATAGGATAGACGCAGTTGCCACATCAGCAGGATGGTGTGGAAAATTCCCTGTTCCTCCCAACGCCGGCTTGAGGTTATCAGTTTCTGCTGCAGGCAGAGAGGGCGGCTTAATCCTTTGAGTTTGCGACTCAGGGCAATGTCTTCCATTAACGGGATATCATCGAATCCCCCAACCTCTTTAAACACATGCTGCCACATGAAGATCCCCTGGTCTCCAGTCACGATACCGGTAATACATGAGCGTAGATTCATCATGGTTTCAATCAAGCGGAATATCATCTGGGTTCCAGTGAGCCTGATATCGAATCTCCCCCAGACATTAGTGGCATTGGCAAGTTCAGAAATAATTTGGGTATGAGCGTCTTCTGTTATCAAGGTATCGGCATGCAGGAACCAGAGTATCTCTCCAGATGCGATGCTGGCGCCATGATTCATCTGGGAGGCGCGACCTGGAGGTGAAGACACAACTTGATCCACCAGGGGCTGGGCCAGATTGAGTGTTTCATCCTTGCTGCCACCATCACTCAATATGACCTCGTGTCCCTCTTGGCGTAGCAGTTGTAGTGGCTGCAAGGTCTGCTCAATACAATCAGCCTCATTCAGCGCCGGGATTACGATAGATATCCTGATAGTTACGCCCCTATTAAAATCTCTGGTTGCGATCTTTCTATAATAACAGGCCCTAGTGCGGCCTAAGAGAGTGAGCCTCCGCAACTGCTGCCATTACCAGCAGTGCATCCGTAACAGTGGTCGGCAACGATTATCTTGTTGTTACCTATCTCTTCCTGCAAGAGGTGTTGCAGGTGGGTGCGGGGATGGCCATTGAGTTTAAGTGGCAGGTTAAGCATTTGGTTGAAGTCGCAGTCATATATATAACCTTCCCAGTCTATGCTTAACAGGTTGCGACACATGACCGTATCCAGGTTTTTATCCTTATGGGAACTCTTTAGCAGTTGCATGTATTCATCGAACTGCCCGTTGGATATCAGGGTGCTGCCAAAGCGCTTGATGGGCATATTGGCCAGGCAGTACAGTTGGTTGAAAACTATACCGTACCTTTGGGATAGCTCCTTTTTATAATCCTGCATCAGGCTCTCTTGTGATGGTGGCAAAACCGGACCCGCCGGGTTATATACCAGGTTAAGCTGCAGGTCGCAGTTACTCTGCCCGTATCCCAGTGAGTTGAGTTTTGTTAATGCCTGTATGCTGGATTTGTAGACACCATCGCCACGTTGTGTGTCCACATTCTCTTCCAGGTAGCAGGGCATGGATGCCACAATCTCTACCTTATGCTGTGCCAGAAACTCTGCCATATGTTCATAGCCATCCTCATTCAGGATGGTAAGGTTGCAGCGGTCTATCACCTGCACACCAGATGCAGTGGCTTGTTGAACCAGGTATGCAAAATCCGGGTGCATCTCCGGGGCGCCACCTGTTATATCCAGCTTGGTAGCAGAGCTCTTGTTCAACACCTCGAGGAGCAGTTCCACATTGTCTCTAGACATCATCTCCTTACGGTTTGGGCCTGCGTTTACATGACAATGCTGGCATCTCTGGTTGCACTTGTAACCGAGATTGGCCTGTAGGATTTCCAGGCCGTTGCGATGTATTTCAGGAAAGCCGCTGTTTAACAGGAGTGGTAGAGTATCGTGCATTATTGCTGTCAGTACTGCCTGGGTGGTGGTTATTCGATTGTAATAGTGTTGTTGGTTAGGTTAGACGTCCAGGATCATGATTAAGTTCCGATTGCTGTCACCGCTCACTATTGTTATCTGAAATATCATCAATAGCCTGCTTGATCATATTGTCCAGGGAGCTGTCCAGGGTCTGTTTCAGGCTGGTTTTAATCTGTAGTTCCAGTTCCATACTCAAGTTTTCCATGATGGATCTGGTCAGGGTATCGGTTATTGCCTCCAACTCCTGTTGGATAGATTCTGTTAAGCGCTCCCGCAACGCCTCATACTGAGCTGCGTTAACTGCTGATATATCAGATGTTGTTGCTGTCTGTTCATCTGGCAGTTCAGTTGATGCCTCCTGTTCCAGCTTTGACTCTGCTGCGAGCTCGGATAGGTGTTCCTGGAGGAATTCCGGCTCATCCGGCATTTCAAATGCTGAATCCAGGCTTGGCTCATCAGATTCAGTCAGTACTTCAACTGTGGGTTCAGGTATGCTGTGGAAGGTGATCTCATCTGGGAAGCTGTAGTCCTCTTCTTCAAACACTACCTCGTCCAGGATAGGGATCCCCAGGCTGTCCAGGGCAATCTGATCTTCCTTTTCTTCTGATGACTCAGAAATACCATCGTCCGTATTTTCCGGATCAAAATCTTTAAGCCAGTCATTGCTCATGGTTTGGTATTCCTAAATTTCGTGAGTGTTAAGAGGGTAGCCGCGATCACGATAAAAACAGTAGCGGCTACGACCGCTTTGCTTAATTTCAGCATCATGATCAATTAATTCGGCAACCCTGTGAAATCGACTGAAAAACTGTGGCACCTCTGTGGCCAGGTTAATCAGGACATCATGCTCTTCTCCTGCCTCACCCAGGTGGCCGATCAAAACAGGGTTTATTTCAGGATCTGCCGTGTCAGACAGCCCGTGAGGAATGAAACTGTCCTGGCGGAAGGTCCAGAGCATACGGTCCACATGTTGTGACTCTGCAGCAGAGTTGGTATGCAGATATACCCTATGCCCCTGTTGCCAGGCCTTGCCGGTCAGTCGACAGGCCATGGTATAGCGGTCACCGGAAGAATTATCAGCCAGAATGTAGAAGTCCACCTTGGTCATGTTTAGGTCCTAACCATCCAACCGGCAACGCTTCAGTAGTAGCTGGGTAAGCAGTGGCACCGGACGTCCGGTTGCAGATTTGGTGGATCCGCTGTTCCAGGCGCTGCCAGCTATATCCAGGTGAGCCCATTTAAAATCAGTGGTAAAGCGGGACAGAAAACAGGCAGCTGTAATAGTCCCGGCCCATCTGCCACCGATATTGGCAATATCCGCTGCCTTGCTGTTGATCATCTCCTGATAGTCATCCCATAACGGGAGCTGCCACGCCCGGTCGCCAGTCTCGATTCCGGCATCCAGCAGTTCTTGGGCCAGATCATCGTTGTTAGCAAGTAGTCCTGATGCGTGTTTGCCCAGCGCTACTACACATGCGCCTGTTAGTGTCGCTATATCAATTACCGTGGCAGGTTTATAACGTTCAGCATAGGTGAGGGCGTCACATAGTATCAGACGTCCCTCGGCATCGGTGTTAAGTACTTCAATAGTCTTTCCGGACATGCTGGTGACAATGTCCCCGGGTTTATTGGCGGCGCCATCCGGCAGATTCTCTGAGGTTGGAACCAGTCCTACCAGGTTGATTGGGAGTTTCAGTTCCAGGCAGGCGGACATTACACCAAGAACGCTGGCACCACCGCACATGTCATACTTCATCTCTTCCATGCCTGCGGCTGGTTTCAGGGATATACCACCGGCATCGAAGGTGAGGCCCTTGCCCACCAGTACTACAGGTTTGGCTTTGGGTTTTCCCCCTTGATACTCCATCACGATCAACTTGGCTGGCTGTCGACTGCCTCTGGATACGGAAAGCAGGGATCCCATACCAAGTTTTTCCATCTGGGCCTCTTCCAGAATCTGTACCTTCAGCTTGCGTGACTTGCGTTTTAGCTTCTTAGCCTGTTCAGCAAGATAAGATGGGGTGCATATGTTTCCAGGTAGATTCCCCAGGTCTTTGGCCTTGCTGACACCGTTTGCAATGGCCATTCCATGTTCCATACCTTTTACAGCCTTCTTGATCTGTCTGCGGTCAGCAAGCATGAGTGTCATTTTGCGCAGGGAATGCTTGCCGTTAGTTGTATCACTCTTGCATTCAGTGAAGCTGTACCAGGCCTGTTCTGCCGCAAGTACCGTATCGCGAAATGTAGAGTAAGATGTGCCGTCTTTCGGGGTAAGGTGAGGGAGGCAGATGACAGCCTCGGTGGCGCCGGTATCTTTTAAGGTAGACACCGCCTTTTCCACCGCCTTGCGGTATGCGGCCTTGGTGAAGTCCTTCTCCGGTCCACAACCAACAAGTAGTATACGTTTACAGGGAAGTCCCTGTGGACTATACAGCATCAGCTTCTGTCCCTGTTTTCCATCCATGTCACCACTCTTCAGTAGCTGCCTGATCTGACCATTACAGGCTTGGTCTACGTCATCTGAAACCTTAGGTAGTTTGCGTTTTTCAAATACCCCAAGTATCAGGCAGGCGGTACGTTGGTTGGATGGAACGCCGGATTTTACTTCAAATTCCACAATTTCACCTTAGTAATATCTATTGGTTGTTCAGTTATCTATTCTCTATCACTTGATTTTTCGATAGGATGCACACTATAAGCACTAGTCTACAAAAAACGACAGTATTTACCACTGCCTTCATCGAAACTGCAGAACGCTGTGTTCAGACTGAGTATTTTTAACTCTTTGAATTTGGGGCTTGTTACCGCAAACTCACACTATGATTTCGATTATTGATCGCTATATCCTGCGGGAAGTCATCAAGTCGTTCCTGGCTATACTTACTGTACTGCTTTTGATATTTACCAGTAACAGCTTTATCAAAATCCTGCAGAAAGCTGTGTCCGGCACTATAAGCAATGATGTGCTGTTCCAGTTGGTGGCTCTGAAATCAGTGGATATCCTGGGCATGGTAATTCCACCGGCCTTCTTTTTTGCTGTGCTCTACGCCATTGGACGTATGTATCGCGATAGTGAAATGACTGCGCTGGCCAGTTGTGGTTTTGGTTTCCGCAGGATATTTCGTTCCGTAACATATGCCGCCTTGCCAGTCGCTCTATTTGTGGCGTCGCTGACCCTGTTTGGTATGCCGTGGGCAGAGGAGACATCAACCCAGATCTATGAACGGCAGAAAGAAGAGGCAGAGATGGGAAGTGCCGTGGCCGGACGCTTCAATGAGTTTAAGAAAGGTAAGGTGTTGTTCTTCGCTGAAGAGATGTCCAGTGACAAGACCAGACTGGAGAATATATTTGTACAGAACAGGTTGCATGGCGATCTGGGGCTGGTTACTGCAGACAAGGGTTACCAGTATGTAGATGAGGAGACCGGTGATGTCTTTATGGTGTTGCAGGGAGCTCATCGTTACGTGGGCACTCCTGGGGATGCTGGATATGCCATTGGTAAAATGGAAGAGTTTGGAATGCGCATTGCCGAAAAGGAGGAAGATGCTGTCGTGGTGCATCGTAAAGCCCTGAGTACATCTTTTCTTCTGGGTTCAGAAAACAGCTTGCACCAGGCTGAATTGCAAACCCGAATCCTGATGCCACTATCGGTATTTGTCTTTTCTCTTGCCGGTGTGATTCTGAGCCGGTCATTGCCGCGTGAGGGCACATACGGTCGAATTGTGCTGTCGATCCTCTTTTATACCTTCTTCCTTAATATGCAGGCGCTCTCTAACAGCTGGATGCGGGATGAAATTACTCCGTACTGGATGGGACAGTGGTGGGTGTTTGTTGTGACTCTGTTGCTGATTTGGGTACTGTATTTCATACGCTCGGAATCGTCATTCCAGGTCAACAGATGGTTGTCCCAGAGGTTTGCCAGATGAGACTGCTGCGATTGTATATTGGTAAAACAGTGCTGATAAACATCACCATCGCACTTGTCGTGTTGTTGGGTCTGGTGTCAGTTGGAACCTTTGCGGGTGAGCTTGGTGATGTGGGGGAGGGTGATTATCATGCCTGGGATGCATTTATTTATGTGCTGATGATTGTACCGCGCAGGATATATGAAATATTCCCCATTGCGGTATTGCTGGGGAGTCTTATCGGTCTGGGTGGATTGGCGAGTCATTCAGAGTTGATCGCCATGCGTGCAGCGGGAGTTTCACTCAGGGATATCATATTTTCAGCCCTGCTGGCCGGTGTGATTATGATGGTAACAGTCATCATCATTGGCGAGTTTATCGCCCCGAATACTGAGCAGTATGCGGAGACCATGCGGGCGTCCAAGCTGTCAGATCAGATTACCCTTAAGTCAGAACATGGCTTTTGGGCCAGAGACAGAAATACCTTTGTGAATATCCGCAAGATACTCCCAGGAGCCAGGCTCCAGGATATCTATATCTATGAGTTTTCTGACGACCGGCAGTTGAAGGTGGCTAGCTACGCAGCTTTTGCCCAGTACCGAGATGATCGCTGGTTGTTGAATAACATCAAGCAGTCAGAATTTACCCCCACAGGGGTGATCAGCAGGAAGATTAACCGTGCCGAGTGGCGGTCGATGTTGGATCCGAGTTTGCTGAGTGTAGTGGTGGTGCGCCCAACCATGCTGGCGGCCTGGGGACTGTATAAATACATCAGTTTTCTGCACGGAAATGGCCAGAGTGCCACTCCCTTTGAAGTGGCGTTCTGGAGCAAGATCATCTCTCCGGCTATGACCCTGGTGATGGTATTTCTGTCAGTGCCATTTGTATTTGGTTCGTTACGCAGTGTAGGTATTGGTCAGCGCGTGTTTGCCGGATCGGTAATCGGTACTGTGTTTTTCCTCATGAGCAAGATTCTGAACCATATGGCGGTAATATATGAGCTGAATGCTCTGTTTGCTGCATCATTTCCTGCGCTGGTTATGCTTGCTCTGGCGGCGTGGCTGTTCCGTAAGGTGCACTAACCAGGCGCAGAGTGAGTGGTGGTGTTACTTTTTTTCTTCACTATCACCAGTCTGGTTTTAGATATGCGGTCATGCCAGGACAGTTTGTCTGGGTCTACCAAGACCCAAAGAAATCCCAGTCCCAATGCCAACAGTGAGAGTATGGCGGCCAGGTAGCGCACTAGTGCATCCTTGAAGGTGAGACTGCCTCCATCGTTGCGAACCACACGCAATCTCCAGGCGCGCATCCCCAGTGTTTGACCACCACGTATCCAGAACAGGATATGGAAGCCTGCCATTACACAGAATAGATAGGTTAGATAGAGCGGATGCGTGCGTAGCTCTTCCTTGTCCACATTGTCCCAGCCCATAATCAGGTCCAGTGGGACTATCACCAGGGTTATGGCCGTTAACAGCAGGGCTATTACCAGGATAGAGTCATAGAAGATGGCAGCCATGCGACGTGTCAGGCTCGGTGCCGCCCATCTCTTGGGGTCAGTTTGGTCGTTACTTGGCATCAGATACCGTGGGTGCATTTGGAGAGCTTGGTACCAAGGCCACTTCATCCCCATGTTCTATTCTGGTAAATGGTTCAGCAAACTGCTTGTTCACAGTAACCCTGAAAGATCCTTCCTGCAGCAGGTAGGCCCGGTCATGCAGCCGCCGTCTAAGCCAATCCAGCATTGATTGCACATCGGTTACCTTTTCCGGCAGTTCAACCTCCTCAGACTCCTTACCGATCTTTTTCACCAGATAATTGAAATAGAGGAGTGTGATCTTGCAAGGCCCGGAGGTTGCGCCGGGAGCGGAGTCGCGGTTTATTCCAGATTCTTGCAGCCGTGCGAGATAGTGCTGCCAGTTCTGCTCCCGGTTTTTACCCAGCTCATACAGAGTTTCCCAGGAGTAGATGCCAGTATCATGACCATCATCAAACACCAGCTTTACCGCATACTGGCCCAGAGGCTCAATCTGTTGGATATTCACCTGCTCCTTGCCGGTAAGTGGCAGTTCCATTGAGTGTATATCCTGGTCAGGGGAGAAGATCCGCAGGTACTCGCAAGGTAGTTCAAAGCTGGCACCATCGGAAAACTCCACCTTCAGTATGCGCGACTTCTGGTGCAGATTAATTGCGGTCGGGGTTATGTTTGGGGTCTGTTCTGACATGCCGTTGATTCCTGATTGGGAGCAGGATAGTTACATAGTCGCTTCGCCGGTTCAAGTTTGCGTGTGCAGGGCGTTATTGGCTCTGGGATACTGGTACTAGGAATTAGGTTCAGCAAAAACCAGGTTATTGCCATGTTAAATGGGATGGAATAAAGCTAAGATCAGCAGAAATAGAAAAGATGCTACGGAGTACTAAATATGAACCGGTACAATGCAGTAACCAACCTTAAATTCTGTTTACTCATTATACTGTTCATGACGGTGTTGTCCGGGTGTTACAGGACCGAAGTGGCAGTACTCGGGGCTCACAATTCAGAAGTGCTGGATGCCTTGCCGGGAACCTATGAGGCATTCGAGCACAAGAACGACAAGGGCATGGTAAAAGCCCCTGACCACTACTACATCACTCCCATTAAGGACACAGGGGTATATCGTTTTGGGCCAGGTAAAGATGACCTGAACCTTCAGGTGAAGAAACTGACATCAGGGCATTACATATGGCAGCTCCAGAAACCAGGTGAGTCGGTTTACATCCAGCTTTTTGTTCGACGTGATGAAAATGGGTTCGCTGTGTTAATACCTACGCCTAAAAACCAGGAAGTTGAAACCCTTGCTCAGAAGCATTCCTTGTCACTCAAGTTCAATAAGCTTTCTGGTAATCCGGAAAACATATTGGCTTTCATGGCAGAGCACCAGCCATTTGAAACTAAAGAAGCACTGGTATTGAAAAAGATAAAGTAACAATTATCCGTTAACCAACGATACCCAAGATACGTTTTCTGAAACCAACCCCGTATTCAGATGCGATCTGTTCACAGGCCGCTATATCAACCCCCTCCAGACCCTCAATTGCGGTTGCAGTGACATTCTTGATATATCTGGGTGCCAACCGTAGAAACTCCAGCATGGCCTGGTAGGAGCCTGTCATGGCAGGTAGGCAGTGACGATTGTACACCTCTTCATTTTGCGCATTCAGAGAGATGGAGAGTGTATCCACGCACTTGCCAAGCTCAGGTAGCACATTGCGTTTGTGTACCTGGTTGGCAAGGCCGTCGGTATTGACCCGTACCTTGCCACCATGCCCCTGTATGTATTGCGACACCTCCAGCAATACCTTCAGGCGCAGGGTTGGCTCACCATAACCACAGAAAACAATCTCGGAGTAGTGTGCAGGATCATCGATGGCTGCAATTATCTCCTGGCTGGAGGGACGGTGGTCCAGGCTGAGATCGTACTCATGCAGATCCATGCTGCCACAGTTCTTGGGGCAGAACGAGCACTCAAGGGTGCAGCGGTCGGTGATATTTAGGTAGAGTCGGTCTTCGATCCGGTAACTTATCTGATTCACTGTTTTGTACGTCTCAGGTCCGAGCCAAGGCTCGCACATAACTGCTTGAATTGTGTATAGCACTCTTCGTTCATGGCCTTCTTGCCATCGGCATAGATGAAGCCAACCGGTTTGTTACGCACGAAGATGGACATGCAGAAGAAACCGCTGGTATCCATAGATCCAACTACTTCCTCCGGGATCATGGGGAGGAATTTTTCCTGGTTGTCCGGTTTCAACCAGAAGCCCTGCTGTCTTGACAGCAGGATGTTGAACAGGTTTTTTTCTTCAACGTTTATGGAGAACCGGCGCAGCCTGGAGTTAGTATCTGCACCTATCAGGTGGCTAACGCCGGCCTGTTTCTGATCCGGGCTGAGCATGGCAAACATGATACGTTTCAATCCAAGCTCGTCTCGCAGATTACGCATAAACTTCACCAGGACCTCTTTCCATTCATTTGGCAGTGCGACCAGTACCCGTTTCTTTACCTTTCTTTGCGACTCGACTGCCGGTTTCGGTTCCTGTTTCGATGTCGGGGTTGGGGTAATTGGGGTGGGCGGTTTTTCGCGTTGAGGTTTTGCCGCCACCTGTTGTTCTTCCATCTCTTGCCCTTTAGCCGCCGGTTCAGGACTGGGTTCCGGAGTAGCTGGTGGCATAGTTGGGCTGGATGGTTTCTCAGGTTGTGGTTTTACCACTGGCGGTGTCGGTTCAGTTACCGGTTCCTTTACTACCTTATCCAGTATTTGCGCCACAGCTTTTTGCACCGGCTTGGGAACTGGTTCTGGTGTTACCTTCTGCACTGGCGGGACTGGAGACTTTGCTTGTGGTGGTTTCTCTGATTCTCTCTGCGGGACTGTTTTTGCCGGCCGTTGTGGCTGCTTGGCTGGCTGTGCCGCAGTGATTTTGGCTGCTTTCTTTGCTGCTGGCTTTGTATCAGCTTTTTTCTCTGTGACAGATGGCTCGCTCACCGGTTCTGGGATCTGCTGCAGCAAGCTGAAGATGGATGTGGGTAGTGGAATTCCCAGGAGTTTTCTGGCGATGTCTGCGGCCTGGGAGTGGAAATGAGCCACGATACGCTCTTTGCTCTGACGCCGGAAATCGGCCAGGAACTCAAATAGATCATTGGTTTCAGAGGAGTACCAGCCCATGGAGGAGGCCCGAGCCATGGCGCTTGCCAGCACTACAGCCATGGGACGTGATTGGCTGTGCCAGGCCCGTTCCATGATCTCTGTGATTAGGGGGCAGATATGCCAGACCCTGGCCAGTTCAGCGGTTAGCTCCTCCAGGGTGAAGCCGAGTGTGGAACGCGAGGCAGATCCATAGTCAGCGCCCTTGATCACCATGATATTAATCTTCTGCATGGCCTTGCCGGCGTAGGTCCAGAGGGCCATTTCAGCACAGTTATACAGCAGTGCAGCATGTCCCATCTCATCCGGGTTTTTATCCCCACGTTGTTCACCGATTTCCTGGGCATAGATGGCGGCATGAATGGCGCGGGAGTAACAGTGATAGATCCCGGATTGTGTAGACTCCGGCAAGGTTTTATCCAATACCGGTAGTACGTTGGCCGCATCTTTCACTACTGCCGGACCCAACAGGGATATGGCATGGGCTATATTACTAACTGGTCCGCGCCGGTCACCTGAGGCTGACCAAAAACGCCGATAGATCTCCAGGGTAAAACCAGGATCCAGGCCAATAACCGCTTGCAGATCCTGGTTGCTGGTATTCGGATCATCCAGAAGCTGTTTGACCCGTTGAACTGTCACGGCCAGGGCCGGGAGTGGGCGCTTGGTCAGTTTGGCGACCAACTCATCGAGAGTTATTGGCATATTATTACTGTTGGTTCAGATTAAATATTACAGCCCAGAATGAAAACACAACAAAACAGAGATGGAAACAGCTATTCTACATCCGGCCGTGTTGGAGAGATGGTGGTGCTGGTGCATGGGATCTGGATGACAGGGCTGGAAATGGCCATGCTCTCCAAAAGGTTACGGCAACATGGCTATATTACGAGACGCTTTTACTACCCTTCATTGAAATCCACTCCTGCAGATAACGCCGACTCTCTGTATCAGTATATCAAACAACTCCCGCAACAGAGGGTACATCTGGTTGCCCATAGTCTTGGCGGGATCGTACTGTTACATCTGTTTGAGCGTTACCATGACCTGCCGCCTGGGCGTCTGGTACTGATGGGTTCACCTGTTCATGGTAGTTGGGTTGCCAGACAACTGGACAGGAATATCGTTACCCGTTGGTTGCTGGGTCGTAGTCGGGAGCGTGGGCTACTTGGTGCTGCGCCACAATGGAATGGTGGACGTGATCTTGGGGTGATCGCCGGGATTGGCGGTTTTGGTGTCGGCACTGTTCTTGGTGGGGTGCCAGGTCCGGGTGATGGTACTGTGGCTGTTGCGGAGACCTGCATCGCCCAGGCCACTGATAGCTGTCATATACCAACCAGTCATACCGGCATGGTGGTCTCGCCAGCTGTAGCGCAGGAGGTAACCTCTTTTCTGAAAACCGGACTTTTTTCCGGAAACTATCCGGCTTTGGGTGGAAAAAAAGAGGCCAAACGTATGTCCTGACATCCCTCTGAAATGATAGACTTTAGCGCAATATATCAATGTAACTGAGGGTGTTTCATGGCTGGACATAGTAAATGGGCCAATATCAAACATAAAAAGGCGGCCAACGATAAAAAACGTGGCAAGATCTGGACCAAGCTGTTGCGGGAAGTGACCGTGGCGGCCAAGGATGGGGGCGGTGATATAGATTCGAACCCCAGATTGCGTCTGGCAGTGGATAAGGCCAATGCCGGTAACGTACCCAAGGATACAATCAAGCGTGCCATCGAGCGTGGTGCCGGTGGTGGTGAAGGCGAGAACTATGATGAGATCCGCTACGAAGGCTACGGCCCTGGTGGTACCGCCGTTATCGTTGACTGCATGACCGACAATCGCAATCGTACTGCATCGGAGGTGCGTCACGCCTTCACCAAACATGGAGGCAATCTGGGTACCGACGGTTCCGTGGCCTACATGTTTAACAAGCAGGGAATTATCTCATATGCCCCGGGTGCGGATGAGGACGGCATTATGGAGGCTGCACTGGAGGCCGGAGCCGAGGACGTGGTTAGCAATGACGATGGTTCTATAGATGTAATGACCTCACCGGAGGAGTTTTCAGGTGTGAACGACGGAATGATGGCCGCTGGTTTTCAACCGGATAATGCCGAGGTGACCTTTAACGCCTCTACCACCGCAGAACTGGATCAGGACACCGCAGAAAAACTGATGCGCATGGTGGATACCCTGGAAGATCTGGATGATGTGCAGGATGTGTACACCAATGCCGACATCCCGGAAGAGATCATGGAGTCCCTGGCCTAGTGCGTATCCGGCATGATCTTCAGACCTACAGAGTAACTTGCTGATATGCGGCGTATTCTCGGTATCGACCCCGGCTCGCGTATCACCGGCTATGGGGTAATCGAGAGCGATGGCAGAAAGAGTGTGCATATCGCCAGTGGCTGCATCAAACTGGGGGGAGGCGACCTGCCGCAGCGTCTGGGAGAGATCTATCGTGCAATCTCCCAGGTGATTCTGGATTATGGTCCAACCGAGATGGCGGTGGAGGAGGTGTTTGTCTCCAAGAACCCGTCCTCAGCCTTGAAGCTGGGTCATGCCCGTGGTGCAGCTGTATGTGCCGGGGTTATGGCTGGACTGGAGATTGCAGAATACACCCCACGTAGGATCAAGCAGGCAGTGGTAGGAACCGGGGCTGCCGACAAGGAGCAGGTGCAACATATGATCAAACTTATTCTGCAATTGAATGAAAAGCTTGCAGCAGATCAGGCCGATGCCCTGGCAGTAGCCATCAGCCATGCCCACTCCAACAGCACCCTGCTTAATATCAAGGCTGGGGGTCGTAGATGATCGGCCGGTTACGTGGTGAACTGATAGCCAAGGATCCCCCGTTTCTACTGTTGGATGTTAATGGTGTGGGGTATGACGTTGAGTCCCCCATGTCCACCTTCTACAATCTGCCTGAATTGGGCAAACAGGTGGTGCTGTTTACCCATCTGGCCATACGTGACGATGCCCACGTACTCTATGGTTTTGCTTCAGAGTCGGAGCGAGCGCTGTTTCGTGCCCTGCTCAAGGTGAGTGGGGTCGGGGCCAAGATGGCCCTGGCCATTCTGTCAGGTATGAGCGCAGATGATTTTGCTACCTGTGTCCAGGCCGAGGATACCGCTGCCCTGGTACGCTTACCTGGTATAGGCAAGAAGACTGCAGAGCGGCTGATTGTGGAGATGCGTGATCGACTGGATAAGCTGGGTCTGGCACCGTCAGCAGTAGCTCCCAAGGGGACAACTGCTACCCAGGAACCTAACCCGGTGGCAGATGCCATAGGTGCCCTGATTGCGCTGGGCTACAAGGCTAGTGATGCCAGCCGCATGGTACGGGCGATCGATTGTGAAGGGCTGTCCAGTGAAGAGATTATTCGTGCTTCACTCAAGGCCGCGGTAACCACTTGAGAACAGAAGAATATATAGCACTCTATGTCAGGACATGACCCAATAATCATCCCAGAGGCCGGCTCAGATGATGCCGCCGTAGACCGGGCCATCCGCCCTAAAAGCCTCAGTGACTACGTGGGTCAGCCCACAGTGCGGGACCAGATGGAGATCTTTATCCAGGCCGCCAGGGGACGGGAAGAGGCCCTGGATCATACCTTGATCTTTGGTCCCCCCGGGCTGGGCAAAACCACCCTGGCCCACATCATTGCCAATGAGATGGGCGTTGGACTGCGCCAGACCTCAGGGCCGGTGCTGGAAAAGCCAGGAGATCTGGCGGCCCTGCTCACCAATCTGGAACCCCATGATGTGCTGTTTGTGGATGAGATCCATCGCCTGTCGGCGGTGGTGGAAGAGGTGTTGTATCCGGCCATGGAAGATTTCCAGCTAGATATCATGATCGGCGAGGGGCCGGCAGCCCGCTCCATAAAGCTGGATTTGCCACCATTTACCCTGGTTGGTGCTACCACCAGGGCTGGCCTGCTTACCTCACCACTCAGAGATCGTTTTGGTGTGGTGCAGCGCCTGGAGTTCTATTCCACCCAGGACCTGACCCATATCGTACAGCGCTCATCCGGAATCATGAATATTGGAATCGATGATGCCGGGTCCAGTGAGATTGCACGGCGTTCCCGTGGCACCCCGCGTATCGCCAATCGCCTGCTGCGCCGGGTACGGGACTATGCCCAGGTGAAAGCGGATGGAAGGATTACCAAAGAGGTGGCTGATCTGGCCCTGGGGATGCTCAAGGTAGACAATAATGGTTTCGACAGTATGGACCGGAGGCTGCTTTCGGCCGTGATCAAGAAGTTCGATGGCGGTCCGGTAGGGGTGGACAGCCTGGCAGCGGCCATAGGTGAAGAGCGGGGTACCATCGAGGATGTCCTGGAACCGTACCTGATTCAGCAGGGGTTCCTGATGCGAACACCCCGTGGGCGCGTGGCCACCAGGGCTGCATATCTCCATTTTGGCCTTACTCCCAGTCAAGATGAGGGCAAGGGCCTGCCCGATACCCCAGATATGTTCTCTGATGAATAACGGCTAAGGGGCGTTGTTCAACAGATTATCTGCAAAAAAAGTGTCCTGATTGCGGATCAGGTCCAACATTTAACCGATTATTCCCAAGAAGCGAAAAAATGTTGCCTTTTAAGGGCGGAATACCTTTGTAGGTTAGATGAAATTATTGGACAATATGCGGCTATTGGAATTGACTGGAGTCGTAGGCCATTTCCAGGCAGTTGGAGACAAATTTAACCCCAATTCCTGTTTCCTTGCGTTTTGATGGTGGGAAAGCGTGCATATGATCACTGTTCCGCTATGGAAAAAGCCAGAAAATAGATCCAAGTAATAAAATGACATTTTCTAAGGAATTTATCTGGCCAATCAGGGTCTACTACGAAGATACAGATTCAGGTGGCGTGGTTTATTATGCCAACTACCTGAAATTCATGGAGCGGGCCAGGACGGAGTGGCTGCGACATCTGGGGTTTGAACAAGATCGACTGGTAGAGCAGGAAGGCATCATCTTCGCCGTGCGACGGGCTGAGGTGGACTTTGTAGCACCTGCCAGATTCAATGATGCGTTGGAGGTACGCGTGGGGATAGTTGAACGTAAGAGAGCGAGCATTACATTCAGACAGGACATAATAAATACAAGCAGTGGGCAAACCCTGTGCAGTGGCAAAATACAGATAGCCAGTATAGACGCCTCCAAGCTACGTCCCCGAGCCATACCAGAAGCTGTGCTGAAGGAGCTGCCAGATGCAGAATGATCTCTCCTTTCTCCACCTGGTGCTCAGTGCCAGCCCGCTGGTGCAGCTGGTGATGGCCTCCCTGATATTGGCCTCAGTGATTTCCTGGACCATGATCTTCGACCGCTCCCGGGTGTTGAAGAAGGCGCGTAAGGCAGCAGATCAGTTTGAAAAACGGTTCTGGTCCGGCGGGGATATGGGAGAACTCTATACCCAGGTCGGTGGCAACGATGCCTCTGCCGGCATGGCAAACATCTTCCATGCCGGTTTTCAGGAGTTTACCCGTCTGCGTAAGCATGCTGATATCGAACCCATGGCCATAGTGGAGGGAGCCAGGCGTGCCATGCATGTAGCCATGAGCCGGGAGCTGGATGGACTGGAGACCAATCTCTCTTTTCTTGCAACCGTGGGTTCCACCAGCCCCTATGTGGGTCTGTTTGGTACCGTTTGGGGCATCATGAACTCGTTTCAGGCCCTGGGTAATGTGAAGCAGGCAACCCTGTCCCTGGTGGCTCCAGGTATTGCCGAGGCCCTGATCGCCACGGCCATGGGGTTGTTCGCCGCCATTCCAGCAGTGGTGGCCTACAACAGATATTCCAACGATGTGGAACGGTTGAATGGTCGTTACGAAGATTTTCTGGACGAATTTACCACCATTCTCCAGCGGCAGGCGCATGTATAGCATGCTGCTCCAAGCCAGTGGCAGGTGCCACGCATGAGTCGCCAGAAAAAGAGCCGCCGTCCCATGGCAGAGATCAATGTGGTCCCATACATTGATGTGATGCTGGTGCTGCTGGTGATCTTCATGATAACCGCGCCACTTCTGACCCAGGGGGTGAAAGTGGATCTACCGGTGGCGGATGCCGAGGCGCTGCCACCGGAGGCAGATGATCCGGTGGTGGTTTCGGTCAATGCCAAGGGTGAGATGTTTATCGATATAGGTGAGGGCAAGAACGAGCCGGTAGAGCCAGAGATTCTGATGACCAGGGTTGCTGCGGTGCTTAAATACCGGCCCAAGACCCCGATCATGGTGCGGGGGGACCGCAACGTGGATTATGGCCATGTGGTGGAAGCCATGGTGATGATCCAGCAGGCAGGAGCGCCGAATGTCGGTTTGATCACGGAAACGCCGGAGAACTAGATGTTACAAATACTCAGGCGGAATCCATTAGCAGCAGCTATAGCGATCCTGATGCACCTGGGCATCATTCTGCTGATGGTGTTTGGGCTCGACTGGTGGGATACACCGGAGCCAAAAAGGTACAAGGCAGATGTGGTCCAGGCCAGGGTGGTGGATGCAGCGAAGGTAGATGCTGAAGTAAAACGTCTGCAACAGGCAGAGAAGAACAAAAAGGCTAAGGCAGATGCAGCCAGGCGCAAGGAGATCAAGCGCCTGGAGGATCTCAGGAAGAAGCGCAAAAAGGAAGAGAAGCGTATTGCGGATCTGAAGAAGAAGCGCAAGGCGCAGGAGAAGGCAGAGAAAAAACGTAAGGCAGAGGCAAAAAAACGCAGGCTGGCTGAGGAGAAGAAACGTAAGGCGGCAGAGGCAAAAAAGCGCAGGGCTGCAGAAGAGAAGAAGCGTAAACAGGCAGAGGCCAAGAAACGTAAAGCGGCTGAGGAGAAAAAGCGCAAGGCTGCAGAGGCGAAAAAACGCAAGGCGGAAGCGGCCAAGAAGCGTAGACTGGCAGAACAACGCAAGGCTGAAGCCGAGATGCGGGCTGCCATGGAGGCGGAGCGGGATGCTACCGAATTGGACCGTTATCGGGGTTTGATCCGGGAGGCAGTAACAGCCAGCTGGATAAGGCCAACAGGCATGGGTGATGGGTTGAAGTGTACCCTGAGGATTCGTATGGCAGCGGGTGGTAATGTGATTGCAGCCGAGGTGGTGCAGAGTAGTGGCAATGGGGCATTCGATCGCTCGGCCCGCACTGCCGTACTCAAGGCAGATCCACTTCCGGTTCCGACTGGAAGATTATTTGAAAAGTTTCGGGATATCAATTTTGTATTTGATCCAAGCGGGGGTTAACTAAAAATTATTATGAGAAAGCTATTAATATCAGTTCTGCTCTATCTGGTTCACCTGCAGGTTGCCGCCGCGCCACTGACTATTCAGATCACCGAAGGTGCTCAGGGAGCACTGCCAATTGCCGTGGTACCATTTGCCTGGCAGGGTGGTGGTTCTGGTCCCAGTCAGGATATCTCAGAGATTATCCGGGCCGATCTGGCACGTAGCGGCCTGTTCAGACCCATGCCGGTGCGAGACATGCTGGCCCGCCCCAAGGATGGCAAAGAGGTTTCCTTCAAGGATTGGCGGGTACTGCGGATGGAGAATCTGGTGGTTGGTCAGGTGCTGCCTAACAGAGGGGGAGGTTACCTGGTCAGGTTTCAACTGTTCGATGTATTCAAACAGGAACAGCTGGCAGGATACAATGTACCCACCAATGAACGTGACCTGAGAGCCACAGCGCACCATATCGCCGACATCATATATGAAAAGATTACCGGCAAACGGGGGGCATTCTCCACCAAGGTGGCTTATGTAACCTCTACCAATACAGGCGGTGGTCGACAGAACGTGGTGCTGCAGGTAGCAGATGCGGATGGACACAACCCGCAGACCATTGTCACTTCCAGCGAGCCATTGATGTCACCATCATGGTCCCCGGATGGACGCAAACTGGCCTATGTCTCTTTTGAAGGCAAAAAGGCCTCCATCTATGTTCAGGGGGTATATACCGGAAAGCGTCAGAAGGTAGCATCCTACCGCGGTATTAACGGTGCTCCCTCCTGGTCTCCAGATGGCAAGCGGCTGGCATTGACCCTGTCCAAGGATGGAAACCCGGATATATACGTACTGGATCTGCAACGACGCTCACTGCTGCGTCTCACCAAACACTATGGGATTGATACCGAGCCCGCCTGGTCTCCTGATGGCAGGCATGTTGTATTCACCTCCGCACGTGGTGGTCAGCCGCAGATCTATCGGGTTCCGTCCTTCGGTGGCAAGGTGCAGCGTGTAACCTACAAGGGTAAATACAATGCCCGTGCTTCATATTCTCCCGATGGAAAATCAATGGTCATGGTTAATCGTAAGGGTGGAGCCTTTCGTGTGGCCTTGTTGGATCTTAAGACAAAATCAATGCGGATATTAAGTGATGGGCGGCTGGATGAATCTCCTAGCTTCGCGCCTAACGGTGGCATGGTAATATATGCCACCAAGGTCAGAGGAAAAGGGGAGTTAGCAGCCGTTTCAGTGGATGGAAATGTTAAACAAAGGCTGGCTCTGCAGGCTGGTGATGTACGTGAACCTGCATGGTCCCCATTTAGTCGATCAAATCAGAGGAATTGACAGAAATGAAATTGAAAATGGTTAAACTGATCCCTGTGTTAGCCACCGTAATTACACTGGCAGGCTGCGCCGGCGGCCCTTTTGGTGGAGATAAGGTCGAGGAAGAGGGGGCACCCATTGCCGAGGCTGGAACCGCAGGTGCTATGGAGAGTGGTGCCTGGAGCGGTAACCCCCTGGATGATCCCAACAGCCTGCTTTCTACTCGGGTGATCTACTTTGGCTATGATATCAGTGAGATACAGGCCGATTATCAGGATGTTGTGGCTGCCCACGGCAGCTATTTGGCAGCAAACCCAGAGGTACGGGTGACAGTGGAAGGTCATGCAGATGAGCGTGGTTCCAGAGAGTACAACATTGCACTGGGTGAGCGTCGTGCCAATGCTGTAAAACGGCTGCTATTGGCACAAGGTGCTTCCGAACGCCAGGTTACTACCATCAGTTATGGTGAGGAACGCCCGGCTGATATAGCTTCTAGTGAAACTTCATGGGCCAGTAACCGCCGTGTTGAGCTGGCGTACTGAGTCTGAGGGGTAACGAGATATGAAGGTATTGGTTGGTGCTCTGGCGGTGTTTCTGACAACGCCGCTCTATGCACAGGGTTTCTTTTCCTCAGATGGTGATGATAGAAGGTCCAAACCGAGAAAACCATCACTGGAGCAGCGGGTGCAACTGCTTGAGCGTCGCATCAATACAATCTCAAATATTGTATTGCGTCTGGATAGTCTGCAGCAGGAGATGCAGCAATTGCGTGGTGATGTTGAGGTACAGAGCCATGCCATGGAGCGGATGAAACAGCGCCAGACTGATTTTTATACCGACATGGACCAGAGGATATCAAGGTTATCTGGAGAAGCGCCATCGGGTCAGCAACTTACACCTGGAGCCGTACCACCATCTACTAAACCAACGGTGATGGATTCAACACCTCAAGATAGGGTAGCACCTCCAAGTAAGCCAAGCTGGCAATCAACACCTATTACCCCTGGCGTTGCTAAGCCACCAGCTCCTGCTATGGCTCCGGCCCCGGCGCGGCAGCCTGGTTCAAAACCACAGTCCCCAGCCCTGCCTCCTGTGGTGAGATCAGGTTCCCCATCTGTTAGTCCAACTGGTCAGTTGCAGAGCAGTTCTGTAGCTGTAGCTTCTCCCAGGCCCAAACCCAAACCTCCAGCGCCACGGCCTCAGGAAACCAAGGGGGAAAAGTCCAGTTACCAGAAGGCATTCAATCTGCTGATGGATAGAAAGTATGACCAGGCACAGAACTCATTCCGTGCATTTCTTAAGCGTTATCCTGGTAGCAGGCTGGCAGATAACGCCCAATACTGGCTGGCTGAGGCAAATTACGTAACCAGGAAATTTGATACCGCCCTGGTTGAATTCAAAAAGGTGGTGCAGGTCTTCCCCAGGAGCCCTAAGGTTTCAGATGCGCTGTTGAAGGTAGGTTACATCCAGTATGAGAAAAGACAGTGGGGGGCCGCCAGGGAAACACTGGGTGGTCTGATTAATCGCTATCCCAACTCAACAGCCAGCCAGCTGGCAAAAAAACGTCTGCATAAGATGTCTAGTGAAGGCCACTAGGTAAAGTTAGTAGCATTATCTTTATGCAGTATGAGGGGCAGATGGCTGCCCCTCTTCTGGTTATGAAGCCAGTATGAATGGAATACTATTCCACACAATCAGTCCCATTGCAGAACATACAACTCAGTTATGCCAACACTCCAGATAACCGAGATCTTCTACTCCCTGCAAGGTGAGTCCAATACAGTGGGTATGCCCACGGTATTTGTTCGGTTAACTGGCTGTCCGTTACGCTGTGGTTACTGCGATACGGAGTATGCTTTTACCGAAGGAGAGCAGCTGGCACTGTCAGAAGTTATGCAACGGGTCGCTGAGCATGGTTGTAACCGTGTAACGGTAACTGGTGGTGAGCCCCTGGCCCAGAAACAGTGCCATGAGCTTATGCAAATGCTGTGTGATGCGGGATATCAGGTGTCACTTGAGACATCCGGGGCTGTGGATATATCAGAGGTTGACTCCAGAGTGGTCAAGGTTATGGATATCAAGACCCCTGGTTCTGGTGAGATGGAGAAGAATCTGTATTCTAATATGCAATATCTATCCAGCAGCGACCAGATCAAGTTTGTGATCTGCAGTGAAGAGGACTATGTCTGGTCAAAACAGCTGCTGGAAACAGAGCATCTTGCCGACAAGGCTGAGTTGATCATGCTGCCAGCATTTGCACAGCAAGATGCAGTGGAATTGGCAGAATGGATATTGCGTGACCGGTTGCCGGTGCGATTCCAGATGCAGATGCATAAACAGCTATGGGGTGATGCCAGGGGGAAGTGAACAGGATGAACTTATGGGTACGAAAAGGGCGGTAGTACTGGTCTCAGGTGGTCTGGATTCGGCCACCACCCTGGCTATTGCCAGAGAGCAGGGCTATGCATGCTATGCCCTCAGTATGGAGTATGGCCAGCGCCATGTGGTGGAGTTGCAGGCTGCCGACCGGGTATGTACAGCACTTGGGGCGGTGGAGCACCGCACCATGCCTATCGCCCTGGATCGGTTTGGCGGATCAGCTCTTACTGATCATGCTATTTCGGTCCCTGAGGCGGAGGGAACGGGGATACCTATCACCTATGTACCGGCACGCAATACCATATTCTTGTCACTGGCTCTGGGTTGGGCTGAGGTGCTGGGTGCTTCAGATATCTTTATCGGGGTAAATGCTGTGGACTACTCTGGGTACCCAGATTGCAGGCCAGAGTTTTTACGTGCCTTCGAGCAGATGGCCAATCTTGCTACCAAGGCCGGTGTGGAAGGGAAAGGGTTTAAAATTCATGCCCCACTGGTGAGCCTTACCAAGGCTGAGATAATTCAGGAAGGGGTACGCCTGGGTGTGGACTACAGTGACACAGTTTCCTGCTATCAGGCGGATAGTTCAGGTCTGGCCTGTGGGGTCTGTGACTCCTGTCGCCTGCGAGCCCAGGGATTCATAGAGGCTGGAGTATCAGATCCAACTAAGTATATCTAATTGAAAAATAAAGATAATATGTTTTTTATATCTGAGATTGTCCAGTTTGCAATACAAGCAATTTGTACCTTTGGGAATGACGTTTATTAGCTTTTGCTATATTCTTAGCCACTAATATAACGATTTTGATTGTGGTCATAAAAAATGGTTGCACAGGTATAGATTTCATTGGCTGGTTAACACTTCGTTTCCTGAGGTACATTAGTAAAGTTCTAATATTATAAGAAAGTTGTGGAGGGGTAATGGAGTTCGAGATTACTACACAGGTACTGCTACTTGGAGTTGTCCTTGGGGCTGCTTTGGGAGCGGTATCGAACGGAACCAGTTTCTGCACCATGGGTGCCGTATCTGACTGGGTTAATATGGGCGATATGCGTCGTCTACGCTCCTGGTTCCTGGCTATTACCCTCGCTATCATTGGTATCGCCATCATGGAATTGACCGGCATGATAGATATCTCCGGTGGACGCCCTCCCTATCGTAACAGCATGTTCATGTGGCCCCGCTTTATCGTGGGCGGACTGATGTTCGGGGTCGGTATGACTCTGGCGTCTGGCTGTACCAACAAGCTGTTGGTGCGCGCTGGCGGTGGTAATCTCAAGACCATATTTACCTTTGCAACAGTCGGTATATGTGCCTACATAATGACCCGTACCGACTTCTATGGAATCGTATTCCACAGTTGGATGGCTCCAATCAGTTTTGATTTCCAGACTGTTGGAATTGCTGATTCGAGCATTGGCACCATCATTGGTTCACTCCTCGGATTCAAAAATCCTGCATCCATAAACCTGTATGCCGCTCTCGCACTGGCTGTGGTGTTTCTGTTTATCATCTTCAAGTCAAAGGATTTTGTAGAGAGCAAGGATGCACTGTTTGCAGGCCTGGTAATCGGTATCCTCACTGCCATTACCTGGTATATCACCGCCGGCAGCATGGGGATTGAGTGGAAAGAGACAGCCGAGTTCATGGAATTTCCGCCACCGGCAGTGGGACCCCAATCATTTACCTTTGTCAATCCCATGAGTGAGACTATTGTGTTTTACAAGGAAGGCTTGAATTTTAATCTGATTACCTTTGGTATGTGCACCCAGTTTGGTGTGCTTTCCGGCTCTTTCCTCTATGCCATCTCCAGCCGTAGTTTCCGCTTTGAGTGGTTTGCCAGCAAGAGCGATTTTTTCCGCCATGTCATAGGTGCAGCACTGATGGGTATTGGTGGAATTCTGGCCATGGGTTGCACTCTGGGGCAAGGTGTCACCGGTGTATCAACCCTGGCATTGGGATCATTTCTGGCCCTTGGCAGTATCATTATCGGCTGTGCTCTAACCCTGAAGGTGGAGTACTATGAGATGATTTATGAAGAGGAGGCCAGCTTCATGAAGGCACTGCTCAGCAGCATGGTGGATCTGCGTTTGCTGCCTGAGAGGTTGAGAAAACTTGAGGCTGTTTGATACTGCTTTGACAGTGGGCAAACGTCCGGTATAATCACGCGCTTTAATCAGTACGGGTCGTTAGCTCAGTCGGTAGAGCAGTGGATTTTTAATCCATTGGTCGTAGGTTCGATTCCTACACGACCCACCATATAAATCAAGGGGTTACGTGCATGCGTAACCCCTTTTTTATTCAATTCCCGAAAAAACTCCCGAAAATAAAATCGAAAATCTCCGAAATAACACTAGGTAACTCATTGATTCTATTCGAAGGTTAATTGGATTCTTAATCCACTGCTCATTGGTTAGATTTCTGCCTCAACGTAACCATCAAATAATCTTTCCACAATTAAGCGTAGGTTTTCTGGTACATCTCCCCATGAGCTACCCCAAGCACTAGCAACCTTGTAAGCGCTAAATGGCTTTTCAGATGATGGCGCGTCATACCCGAGGATATCCTCTATGCACTCTTCTAGTACTACAACTCGATCTGGATCACCTACTGCATCCAGTATTGGCTGGTTAAATTTCTCAGCCCCTTCAACTCCGGCATCCCTATCGTGCATTACACGAAAACTGATAGACAAAGCATGAAAGTAACGGGCGATACCTATAATTGATGCTTTTCCACGTGCTTTAATTACCTCAAAATCGGTCAAAATCTTTGACTGGACATCGGTTGGCAGACGTTTAAGGGCCTCCCGTAAAACAATATCCTCAGTGTCGCCTTCAACTAGTATCACAATCTTCGTAAAGAAAGCCCTAGATACATAGTCGTCAATGCGAAGCAGCATCTTTACGTAGTCTTTGTCTCCATTGCTCAATGCAACAAATTTATCTGAAACATTAAATGCAATGCTTTCCACACTGGTGTCGTCACACCTAAAGCGATTGAGTACTTGCCTTGGTTTACGTGATAGATCTATTAGGAAGGGCGAATGCGTTGTAGCAACAATTTGCGAATGACTACCTGAAAGCTCATAAATAGTATTTCGCATCTGATTTGCAGCGCTGGGATGAAGATATATTTCTGGTTCTTCAAAGCCAATGATAAGACTACGTTCCGACTTATCTTCACGTTTTGATATCCATTTCTGACGGAACCTCAGCATTCCGAACACAGCAGATCTGACCATCCCAGTACCTTGATGACTAACTGGAGTTTGAATATTGCTCGACATGGCAATATTGAATGAGGGTACTAAGGCCTTTTTAGGATCACTGAGATCAGCAGTGGCATGAAGTGTGGAATCTGGAAAAACGCTCGACAGGACCTTGTTGAGTTCTATCATCATCTTGCCAAACTCAGAGTTGTTGTCAGAAGGGTCAAGTTCCTTTGTTAACTCGTCTAAATGCTTCTGAGCTTCTTTATAGTTGTTAGACTGATCTCTGACATCTTCGAATAGCTCATTTAGCGTCTTTCCCAATACGCCCTTCTTTGGATCGTCAATTTCATATGATGCAGCTTCTGCGGGGATCTTAAGAAATCGTGGTAAGCGACTCAGCACATTACCTGGTATGCCTCCTGGATTATGAAACCACTCGTCTTGGTCGCCAAGCTCCCAGACCTCATCAATAGCCTGCAGTTTGATTTTGCCCTTTGCCGTTATATTCTTTGCAAGATCCCCAAAGATCTCTTCAATAAGTTCCTCTGAACAACCCTTATCAATAAAGTCTTGCGGAGATTTGCAGTCCGCAAACTGAGCAGCAAGTGTGCGTTCCTTCGACTTTAATTCGATGATGACATCTTTACCTAGCGGATAGCTCTTGCGATAGTAAATGGAAATTCCTGTTTCATCTGAACCAGCAGGGACATCGTATGTAAATGTACGCCCCTTAAAACCACGCCATTCACTAGAGTCTGCAGGGACATTTCTAAACTCAGCTTCTAAAATGATGCAATCTGAAACAACCTTTTTCTCTCCCGTTTCTTCATCGATTTCAGAGTAGTAGTCTGCCTCTGGAATCCGTTTGTTACCTGATAGGAGGTACTCAATTGCAACTAGAACAGAACTTTTACCAGAGTTGTTTGGACCTATACAAAATGTGGCCTCCCCGAATTCTATATCAACAGATTGGAGGCGACGCAAACCTTCAATATGTAGTTTGTTGATCCTCATATCTCCCTCCTAGAGAAATCTACTGTCCAAAGAAGTGGTATGCGTTAGACCATACAGCCTGATGGGCAAAGCTGCCTTTGCTTGATAGGTGATTCATATGCTGTAGCTACTATGGCCATTGGCATACATTGAAATATTGCTACCACTTACGTTACCGCTGAAATGTGTGCCGGAATCATAGTCATATCCACTAAACTGCGTGCCATTAATTTTGAGTTGTATGTGAGCACCAACACCGTAATCATAAAGATTGCCGATATGCCCTTGAACATGGCAGCCGCGATCATAGTCATAAACATTGGCTTGTGTCGCAGATACAGAACCACTAATGCCTATATGCTTGCCTTGGCTATAGTCATATACAGATGATGATGACTTACCTGAAATTGCGATACCAGCAATGTAAGCCACACATGCTTTTACGTTTGGATTCATCGGATCTCCTTTCCACTTTACTGACGATTATATTGCCGGTACCTAATGCCTTACATATACGCAGATAAGAATACCGTGACATCTTGCTAGCTTAATATTTATACCTAGATAAAGTAGGGTGAATTCCTTCTAGGGGAGTGCATCCTGTCTTATTATTTACCTTACTTATTGTGGAGATTATCAGACAACTTAGCTTAGGAAAAGATTGCCGATCATTGTGTGAAAATTCTGGCTAAAAACTCCCGAAAAAGATTCTCTATCTCTTTGATTGTATTAGGCTATGGTTCACTGAATTACCGAAAATAAATACACGCAACTATATGATTTTATAATTTTCTGCATATTCTTTTTAATCCATTGGTCGTAGGTTCGATTCCTAAACGACCCACCATATACAACAGGGGCTAGCAGAGCATATCTGCTGGCCCTTTTTCTTTGATGATTCTGCAATTATCACATTATCTTGCAGGATTGATGATTCTGTTTTTCTAAGTGTACTGTCCTGGTGATATACCATTTATATAGTGCCGAATGTGGTGGCTGGCATCACTTCCAGGATTTTCTGTGAATCTAACTGAACCATTGACCGGAAATAGTCAGTAATTCCTCCTATTCACCTTTTAGCAAGAACTGAGCTTTGCTGCGTAGTATTTTTGCCGGAATCATGCATGTCGATATCAGGTTTTCCAGTTACCCATTCTACTTTTGACTCAAACCGTTGTGGCCGATTGTAGCCGTGAATGTCCAGGTTAATGGTTGTGATATTTAGATCTTGACTCGAATGTGATTGTATTAGAGAATGCGAATCAATATCATTTGCAGTCGCAATAAATGACTGCTTTGTTTTTGACTGATGCATCCAGTTGTTTGGATTCACGATGGAAAATCATATGTTTCACAATGAGCTACATACAGATAAACCATTTCCCCTCGCCATGGCTCAGGAGGGTGAGCAGGTAAAGATTCAACTGTTGCGTGGCAGCAAAGGGCTGGAGAAGCGGGTTACTACTCTTGGCCTAAACGTTGGTAGCGACCTGTTAGTTTCCCAACGCAAGGGTCAAGACATGGTGGTTATCCGTGGCGAGACCAGGCTGGCTCTGGGTGTTGGTGTGGCACAAAAGATCATGGTGATAAGGCAATAGATATTTATTTTTCCCGGGATGGTTTTGTGAGCCATCTTCAGGTTGGAGAGTCTCGTCCATATGGCGGTGTTTCCAATAAGGGGAGTTGGAACTGATTATTAGAATTGCTCAGGAGATATAAGAATGACCGAGAGCTTGAGAGAGATGGCCGTTGGTGACAATGGCCGTGTTGTTGGATTTGGAGATGGCGGTAGATCCTACCGTAAAAAGCTGCTCTCTATGGGATTGACTCCTGGAGTTGAGTTCAGCGTCACCCGCCTGGCCCCAATGGGTGACCCGGTTGAGATCAAGGTACGTGGTTTCAGTCTGAGCCTACGTAAGGATGAAGCGGATGCGCTTCTGATAGAGAGGCAAGAACCATGAGCGAAAAGCATATCATCGGAGTAGTTGGCAATCCCAACTGCGGCAAGACCACACTATTTAATGCCCTAACTGGCTCCAAGCAGAGGGTGGGAAACTGGCCAGGAGTTACCGTTGAACGCAAAACCGGTCGTTACTCCTTCCAGGGTAGCGAGATTGAGCTGGTTGACCTGCCTGGAACCTATTCTTTGGATGTATCAGAGGAAGATATTTCCATCGACGAACGTATTGCCCGCGATTATGTTGCGGAACATGAGGCTGATCTTATTGTAAACATCGTCGATGCCTCCAATCTGGAACGTAACCTCTATCTGACCTCCCAGCTTCTGGAGATGAAAGTACCTACGCTCATCGCCCTGAACATGATGGATGTGGCAAGGGAACGTGGCCATGAGATTGATGCTGATGAGTTGGCACAGCAGCTAGGTTGTCCTGTGGTTCCAATTGTCGCATCCAGTGGTGAAGGGATTATTGAATTGCGGCAGGCAATCCTGGATATGGCCAGGAAGCAGATAGTGCCTGGCATAGAAATTAAATATGCTGCAGCCATTGAGCATGGAATATCTGCATTAATACCTGAAATTGAGGCAATGGCTTCTGCGCACCAGGTAGATCCACGCTGGGTCGCTGTGCGTCTATTGGAGGGTGACTCACTGGCCCGCAAAATTGCTGGTGCTGAGATTTCTGCAAAGCTCACCTCGATCCAGGAAGAGGCGGAAGAAGACCTGGGTGACGATGTAGATATCAGTCTGGCAGACTCCCGCTATGGTTTCGTTAACCAGGTTACTGCAAACTGTGTTAAGAAGCCCAGCCAGGTAGCACGCAGTACTTCCGATAAGATCGACCGGGTTGTGCTGAACCGGGCCTTGGGTATCCCCATCTTTCTGCTGATGATGTACCTGATGTTTATGTTCACCATAAACATCGGTGGTTCCTTCATCGACTTCTTCGATATGTTTACCGGTACCATTCTGGTAGACGGCCTGGGTGAGGTTATGGCCGGAATGGGCTCACCAGAATGGCTGACTCTGTTAGTAGCAGGTGGTATCGGTGGCGGTATCCAGGTGGTGGCAACGTTTATCCCGGTAATCGCATTCCTGTACCTGTTCCTGTCGACCCTGGAGGACTCAGGTTACATGGCCCGTGCTGCGTTTGTTATGGATCGGGCCATGCGTGCCATCGGTCTGCCTGGAAAGGCATTTGTACCATTGATTGTTGGTTTTGGATGTAATGTTCCTGCCATCATGGCTACCAGGACCATGGAGCAGGAGCGGGATCGTATCCTGACTATCGTCATGGCGCCATTTATGTCCTGTGGTGCCCGTCTGCCGGTATATGCCCTGTTTGCGGCAGCCTTCTTTCCCATTGGTGGACAGAATATTGTGTTCGGGCTCTATCTGATCGGTATTGCAATCGCAGTTCTGACTGGACTGATTATGAAGAGCACTTTGCTTCCGGGACAGACCTCACCATTCGTTATGGAACTGCCCACCTACCATATTCCAACCCTCAAGGGTGTGTTGCTGAGAACCTGGGATCGTACCAAGAGCTTCATGTTCCGTGCCGGCAAGATCATTGTGCCCATGGTGCTCGTGCTCAACGTACTCAATGCCATAGGTACTGACGGAAGTTATGGCAATGAGGACAGTGACAAATCGGTGCTGAGTGAAATCGGACGTACCATTGCCCCAGCTTTTTCACCCATGGGTATGAATGAGGAGAACTGGCCGGCTGCTGTGGGAATCTTCACCGGAGTACTGGCCAAGGAGGCCGTGGTGGGAACCCTGGATGCCCTGTATGGAGAACTGGCCAAGTCCGATGCGGCTGCTGCCGGAGTTGAGGTTGAGGAAGAGGCAGGTTTTGATTTCTGGACTGGAATCAATGAAGCCGTTGCCACAATCCCAGCCAACCTGAGCGATGCCATGGGTACCTGGGGTGATCCTCTGGGTCTGGATGTGGGTGACGTAAGCACTATAGAAACCGCAGCAGAAGAGCAGGAAGTATCCACCGGTACCTTTGGGGCCATGGTCTCTCGCTTTGATGGCGCTGCCGGTGCCTTTGCCTATCTGCTGCTGATCCTGCTCTACTTCCCATGCACCGCGGCCCTGGCCGCCGTGTATCGGGAGAGCAACACTGGATGGACGCTGTTTGTAGCTGGATGGACCACTGGTATTGCCTATATTGCATCCACCATCTTCTATCAGGCTGCAATCTTTACCCGGCATCCGGGAATCTCTATGGCCTGGATAGCTGGTATGTTGGCGATATTTATCTTCGTGATACTGGCTCTGCGCAACTGGGGTCGTGGCCAGATTGCATCCATAGGCAGTCAGCCTGAGCGGGCATGATAGGCCTATAGTCTGGAATCTCGCAGTAAGGGTCGGAGTCAGTGACTCCGACCCCTGAAATCTGCAAGGAGGGAATAGATGATTTTATCCGAAATACGTGACTACCTGAGATTGAACAGACGTGCAGCTCTGATCGATATGGCACACCGTTTCGATGCTAACCCTGATGCACTGCGTGGTATGCTGCAGAAATGGATTGCCAAGGGCCAGGTGGAGAAACTGCCGGCAGGAACCGAGTGTGGTGGAGGTTGCAACAAGTGTGACCCAATGAGCACCGAGATCTACCAGTGGGTGGATCGTTAATAAATGATACCAGCTGCTTTCTGGCAATATCTTTAACTTCAGCGTTGTCAATTCAAGACAAATCTGCAGTCCCAATCTCTCATCGTGACAATAGTCATATAGTCTTACTGAATCTATCCTGATAATCGTAGCTTAGGCTCTGGGTATCTATGGTATATGGACGATAGTGGCGGTTATTTGTTGAACCGTCAGGGTATACACGTTAGGCTTGGTTCGCTCTATGGATATGACTGATAAGTGAGAATGGCGGACTATACAGTGAAAGTGTTCCTATTGACCCTGGCCTTGATTAGCACAGCTGTTTCAGCTGAAGTTTCTACCCCGCAGATTTGGGGCTATGGTACAAAACCATGTACCTCATATATCAAGACCTACCAGGCCTGGAAGAAGGGAGATGAGGAGCAGGTGTGGGAGTATTTCCGCTATCGTGACTGGTTGACCGGATTTGTCTCTGCTCTGACCCTGGCAACCGGTATAGATATCCTGCATGGAGTGAAGCCGAAAAATGCCATGCGTCGGATAAATCTCTATTGCGAAGAGAATATGGGCAAGGATTTTTTCACTGCATCATCAGAGTTCATTCGGATTCTTGGATCCGGTAGCAGGCCGGGTGGTGAAGTTATGGAGCCCACACCAAAATAAGCAGTAATTATCAATAGCCAGGATTTATCTGTCTATTGTGAACAGTAACACTTGTATGTTTTTAAATATTCCGTATTATCCCTGCGAATAAAAAAGCTGTAAGGATTGCAGATTCTGCTGGAGTTGCAGAAATTAAGCCTGGAGTGCTAGAGAAATGGATTACAACAAGGATGGTTCTATGCGTTGCGCGAAGTGTTCTGCCAGTCAGAAATTGGAAGACATCTACTGCCCCAACTGCGGTGCCTTGATAGAAGTACCAGAAGACGAGACATTGCAGGTTACCACTGGGTTGGTATCTGGAAAGGTCGATTATATTAGTTTCTCAAGGTTGTTTGCAGATAGTATCTCTAAATTTGCCTCACAATTTGGGTTCAAGCCAGGTTCTATCTGGAGAAAGCCCCTGTCGTGGATATTGCTGATGATAATGGCGATACTGATTATTGCAGCTATATCGCCCGTGATATTGTGACAGTGGCAAAGCTATTCACTATGTAACATTATCGTTTCCTGCCTGTCATACTAGAATCACTGTTAGGTTGATGCTGACAGTATGCTACTGAGCCTGCAGATACTGTTCGATATTGAACAGTGGTTTAAGGCTCTTTGATTGGTGGATTAGCTGATAATGAAGAGTACGCGGCAACGGTTAACTGTAGTAATAGGCTGTTTATTAGCTGTAGTATCCAGCTTAGCTTTTGGGCAGGAGTATCACCAACCTCATATAGGTATCCATGATATACAGATGCTGAATATAAATGGCGGCTGTAATCCTGGATATAGCCTCCACGGTTGGGTGGATCTGGAGCACAAAGGTGTCCAGCGCTGTATTAAATGTTTGCCAGGGTATTCGGTTGGACCCATATCTGCCCTGGGACCTATCGGCTGGGGTAATGAGCCCTTTACCCACTACCGTTGTATAAAGTGTGATCCAGGGTATTCGATTGGTGAAGTAAAAGGTAGATATGGATATATGTACTGGAGATGTGTACAAAAATAGAGTGGCTAACTCTACATAGCAGTGGTTATATTATCGCATTGACTTAAGCTAGTTCGAAAATCCATATCATTTTTATAACAAAAAAGGATATAGCATGCGCCTGATCCGATTGTTAAAAAACGATATCGCCAGGGAAGCAGCAGAGTGGGTCGGAGAGGGGATTATTTCAACTGCCCAGGCTGAGCAGATCTGTAAGCGCTATGATGTGGATTATCATCAGGTAAAGAGCCGCTCATTTGCCTATAACGTTCTCATCGGTCTGGGTTACCTGTTTATCGGCCTGGCACTGATTACTCTGCTGGGCGCAAACTGGGATGAGATGCCAAGGGCCTTGAGGATGTGGGGCCTGATAACGCTTACCATGTTGACCCAGGGAGTTGCGCTGAAGTTATACCTGGGTGGTGCAAAAGATAAGGCAGCCGGCATTTTCTTTCTGGGTAATCTGTTCTACGGAGCCTCTATTATTCTGATAGCCCAGATCTATCATCTGGGTGAGCACATGCCGGACGGTGTATTCTGGTGGGCGCTGGGCTGTCTCCCTATTGGTGTTCTGATTAACACTGCCTGGGTAACTCTGCAGGCGCTGTTGCTGGCTCTGGTGTGGTTTATGCTTGAGGTGAACATGGGTTTCTATCCACTCCTGTTCCCACTGTTTATTCTTGGATCCATACTGGTGCTGTATCGGGGACGACAGAATACCCTGCTGTTTCTGGCTGTGGTCGCCAGTATCGTTCTTTGGGTGGAATACACACTCGCTCTCTATTGGGGTTCCAATCGGGTGCTGATGCTTCAGGTTGAGCATGTGGTTATCAGTGTGGCATTGCTGATCCTGGCCTATGCGAGCGGCCATCGGCTTGGTCGTATGCAATCCACCTCAGCCCGGGATTATGGTGCGCTGCTGACAATCTGGAGCTTACGGCTAGGAATAATAGCGCTTCTAGTCGCAAGTTTTGAGGGTCCGTGGAGGGAGTTGCTGCGGGAGAGTTGGGAACATACATATTCCATGTTTGTATTCCTGTTTCTGTTGTCTGCGGTCGCTCTATATCTGGCGCACAGTGCACAAAAGAGTGTCCCGGTGGCGGCCATGATTATAGTTATGTTGTTGTCAGTTACAGCCGTTCTGGTCTCTGGCAGCAGCAGCCACGCCATCTACTTTCAGATCGCCTGTAATCTGATTCTGATTGCCGCAGGTGTGTGGCTGATCATCCGTGGAATCCATGACGGTATATCCCACTACTTCTTTCTTGGTGTGGCCAGTATCCTGCTGACTGCCTTCATGCGCTATGTTGACCTGATTGGTGATTACATTGGTGGTGCTGCCATCTTTCTGCTCTTTGCAGCAGTGTTGCTGGGTGCAGCCAAGTACTGGAAGAGACGCCTTGCCAGGGAGGGAATGGCATGAAAAACAGATTGTTTATCGGCCTGGTGTTGGCCATTGCCGTGCAATTTCTGGTTCTCACCGGTATGTATGTCAGCGCCGCTCTACCCATGTGGACTGGATCTGAAATCAGGGTCAAAACAGTTCCGGTAGATCCGCGCTCCATGTTCAGGGGTAACTATGCCAGGCTCTCGTATAAATTCTCCCGTCTGCAGCGCAAGCAGTTTCCAGCGGATGTGGTTTTGCGTAATGGTGAGGTGGTATACGTTACCCTGAAGCGGGGTGCAGATGGCCTGTATACCCACGTGCAGGTGTCGCTGGAGCAACCGGACGAAGGGGTGTTTATTCGTGGACGTATAAGCAGCCGGCATAATCAGATACGCGGCTTGAGTTCATTCCGGATAAAATACGGCATAGAAGCCTTTTTTGCCCCCAAGGAGAAAGCCCTGCAACTGGAGAAGGATCTGCGTAGTAGTGGTGTTGCTGTGCTGATGGTCTCTTCCGGAGGTAAGGCACGGCTTAAGGATGTAGTAGGAGTTACAGCTACACCACGATAGAAATCTGTCTCATATAATTTTGGAGTACAGCCTTAGATGGAGACAACTGCCCAGTTTCTATTGGCCATTGGCGGAATACTACTGTTTGGACAGCTGACTTCCTCTCTGGGCCGGATGACATTTCTCCCCCGTGTCACCCTGCTGCTGATATTTGGCGTGATCCTGGGCCAGGATGTCCTGAATATTATCCCTACTCCTATGATGCATGGGTTTGATCTCATTGCCAATATGGCACTGTTGATGGTGGGATTTCTATTGGGTGGGAAGCTTACCGTAGATTATCTGCGTTCAACCATAGGGACTGTTTTATGGATATCTCTCAGTGCCGCCATTATCCCTGTACTTGTGGTTAGTCTGGTGCTGCTTTTGATCGGGACACCAAAAGAGATCGCCCTGTTACTGGGTTGTATCTCAGCTGCAACTGCACCTGCTGCAGTGCTGGATGTGGTGATGGAGTCTGAACGGAAAGGGCCATTCAGTGACCTGCTACTATCGGTTGTGGCATTGGATGATGTCTGGGCTCTGATCCTGTTTGGAATAGGTGTTGCCTTGGTGCACTCATTTGGTAGCCAGATTGCTGAGACCTCTGCCCTGGTAGTTGCGCTCAGGTATATCGGTGGTGCTGTACTGCTTGGCATAGTAATTGGGTTTCCGGCAGCCTATCTGACCGGGAGAATCAAGCCTGGTAAACCCATGCTTACCGAGGCGCTAGGGTTGGTGTTTATCTGTGGTGGTCTGGCAGTCTGGTTTGATGTCTCATTTCTGATTGCAGCCATGGTGTTGGGTGTGGTAGTAGCCAATTTTGCTAAGCATCATGAGTATCCCTTTCATAGCATTGAGCACGTTGAATGGCCGTTCATAGTGCTTTTTTTTGTTCTGGCTGGTGCTTCACTGGACCTCGATCAGTTGAGTGAGATTGGGGTGGTCGCCATTGTGTATGTGTTGTGCCGCATAGTAGGGAAGATCGCAGGTGCCAGGATCGGAGGGCAGTGCAGTGGTGCGGATACAGTGACCAATAACTGGATGGGTGCGGCCTTGTTGCCCCAGGCAGGTGTAGCTATCGGCATGGCGCTGGTGGCATCAAACTACTTTCCTGAATACCGTCAAATCCTGCTGTCAGTAGTAATCAGTTCTACCATATTTTTTGAGATTATCGGTCCAGTGTTTACCCGTTTGGCGATAAAGCGGGTAGGATAGGAGCATGGTTTGATGTGATGGCTATCTGAGCGGTTTCCAGAGTCTCTATATTTATTATTAATTTTATGGAATATCCATTGACTGAGGAATGAAACAGTCTATAATCGCAGCCAGCTTGAAAGTACGTCTTATATTTATGCACACCATTTCGATGTCCCTTCTTTAGTACCTCGTCCTGTTTTTCATAAGTAATAGCAACACTTCCAGCACAGCGTTCCACCACATGATGGGACTTTAATTACTTTTGTTATAAATAGGAAATTTCTATGTCTACAACTACAGGTACTGTTAAATGGTTCAACGAAGCTAAAGGTTTTGGCTTTATCGAGCAGGAATCAGGTCCAGATGTATTTGCTCACTTCAGCGCTATTACCGGCAGCGGTTTCAAGACCCTGGTGGAAGGCCAGAAGGTTGAGTTCACCGTAACTCAGGGCCAGAAGGGTCCACAGGCAGAAAATATCGTAGCGATCTGAGAATCAGATGGTTATCCGGCCTGCGTTGGATTCAGCGTAGGCCGGCATCAAGTCTCATGATTTGAGTAAAGAGGCAGGGATTGAATGCCCTGCCTTTTTATTGCCCGGGTGTTTCATTTAGTGGATCTGGATTGTGGTGGTTTAGGTCGAGCGGTATATCTGGTCAGTCTTTGCGGCCATAATGAAATCGTTCATATGTAGCCCACCGATCTTATGTGACCACCAGGTAACAGTTACCTTGCCCCACTCCAGTAGCATAACTGGGTGATGTCCTTCCTTTTCTGCCGCTTCGCCAACCATGTTAGAAAACTCCATGGCAGTGGTGAAACTTGGAAAGCTGAAGGATTTCTGCAGCTGCTTGATTCCCTCTGACTGTACCACCGTCCAGTCATCCAGGGCGGTCAGTAAAGCGTCTATCTGATCTGGTGGTACCATGGGGGCATCAATTCGGCAGGCTTCACAACTGCCTTCTGCAAGTCTATTCAAGGTCCTATGATCTCCAATTTAGTGTTTAGAGTAGTATTCAGTCCTTCTGCTGATTCATTACTTGTATCATCCCGTCTTTGACCCGTACCTGGTAGGTGGTAATGGGATCATATGCGTGTGGTGTTAGGCAGTGTCCGTTCCTGACACTGAAACGAGCGCTGTGTCTTGGGCATGTAATCTCACCACAATCAACTTTGCCACCTGTTAGATAGCCGCCGTCGTGGGTACATGTATCCTCGATGGCGTAGAAATCTCCTTCCAGATTGCAAATGACGATCTCTGTATCTTCCAGATCAGCCATCTCACAATCACCGGGGACAATCTTGTCCATCTCGCAGATATCCTTCCATTCAGACATTTAATACCTCTTTATAAAACAGTAGCTTACAGGTAAATGCATCCATGTGGATTCATTCTCTTAATTCAATCCAGGCTAAAAACCAAGTAAAATACTAGGAAACTATATTCAATATACCTCAATGGACGCTTATTTCAACCACTCGTAGCAGAATAATCGCTGTCCGCCTAAAAAAGTGTACGGATTTCAAATTCTTGACTAAACAAGTAGGAATACTATATTCATGAGTATGCGGCTGGGGGTGTCAAACCAGGATCTGGCAGGGGAGTGAGCCTGATCCAGACACAGAAATGGTGATGTATGCTCAAACCCAGCCACCAGCAAAATATGGTTACTGCTAATCAGCGGTTCATCAACCAATCATTCAGATATAGAGGATTCCTGCCTACACTGGACCCTGTAACCGGCTTTCCAGCTGACTCGGATCTGGTTATGTTGGATGAGCTGGGTAGAGATCTGCCCAGCCTGCTTATGGCTAGTGGGTTTAGAACCTATGTATCCAGTCTCAAGTTGCCTCCATGGCCGGATACATGGGTTGGCTCCAGTTTTCTTCCCTGGCTCAGGCTCTACTATCTAAGGGTAGGGTTTCTGGCCTCGGCCTATATCAATCAGGTGGGCGAACCTGAAGAGAAGTCACTTCCGGCCAATATTGCACGACCCTTGGTGGATGTATGTGGACGCTTGGGTCGTCCTCCAATACTGAGCTATGACGGCTATGCCCTGTATAACTGGAAGCGCTTTAACCAAGAGGAACCCATTGTCCTTGGCAACATAGATACCCTGCAGAACTTCGTGCACCTGTACGATGAGCACTGGTTTATCCTGGTACACGTGGAAATAGAGGCCTTGGCGGCAGAGGTACTGGATGCTATTGCAGAGGTCTCGGAAGCTACTCCTGATCGGTTGCCGGAAACAGTGAACTCCTCATTGTCCAGGATTGCCACGTCGGTCAACAGCCAGGCGCAGGTACTGCGGCGCATCCCAGAGAAGATGGACCCAGCGCAGTATTACCGAACCTTCCGCCCCTATATCCGTTTCTTTGAGGGAGTACGTTATGAGGGAGTGGATATGCAACCCATGCAGTTCCGTGGTGAGACCGGTGCCCAGAGCAGTATCATGCCGCTGCTGGAGGCATTTCTTAAGATACCGCATAGACCAAGTATCCTGACCAACCACCTGTTGGATATGCGGAACTATATGCCGCAGGCTCATTGCGAGCTGCTGCAACAGGTGGAAGGAATGTCACCTGTTAGGCAACTTGCAGCTTCAGATCCATTCAATAGTGCCCTGGAGGCCATTGCCGGATTTCGTGAGATACATCTGGGGTGGGCTGAAGAGTACATCAACCGCCGAACTGATGACCCTAGGGGTACAGGTGGAACACCATATATGCAGTGGTTAAAACAGCTGATCGATGAGACCAGGTCTCACATGCTGTAACTGCAATCAGAGGTCTTTGGGATACCAGCAGGCGGGGCGCGCTAAGTGAGCAAGTGCTCCATCTCTGGTACACAACCAGGGGCGTTTCTTATCCTTCTGTCTTTTTGCTCCCGGGTTGCACAGTGCGGCCACAATAAATGTATCCAGACGGCACTGAACTGTGCTTGGTGCAAAGGTCAGTAGTTTGGCCTTTTTAGGATCAGGAGTTTCGAAATCCGGCTTGGCCTGACTCTTCCTGAATGCCACAAAGGAGCTCAGACCATAACCACCCATGGTGCTGCGGATACAGATTTCGATCTCATTCCTGTCGTCATAGGCATCGATGCAGCGCCGTTTTACTATCCATGGTGCGCGGGATGGTGAGTTGAAAAATCCTTCAGGCATTTCCGGTATCAGGCGGCGCATGCAGGCAGATGCGGCAAAATAGTCGGCCTGTCCCTCGGTGGAGTATTTGAAAAAGGCTGGTTGCCCACCCAGAAAGTGGCCTATCTCGTGGCAGACAATGGTGGCAAAGGCCTCTTCGGTGATTACCGAGTGGCGGGCAACGGCACCGGTCACAGTTATGGCGGCGATCTTGCCGCGGTAGTCCTCATCGTACCGGGCCGACGCTTCAATACGTTCATCTTTCCAGTATCCCTTGATCTGTAAGCTCTGTTTCCGATGGCTGAACTCTGGCTCATACAGCTTTTGCAGCTGTTGGATGATCAGGTCGAATTTGTGTCTCTCAATGGTGGCTGTTGCAGTGCAGGGCAGGATTATTATCAAACACAAGGTTGTGAATAACAGATGTTGTTTTTCCATATAGTAGACCCATACAGCCAGGATACCGGGTTAGACAATAGGAAAACAGGATGGTTGTGTGGGAATTATTCGCCTACTGATCAAAAACCCTGCATTAAGTATAGTATATATTGATTGGTAAGCTGTGCTCTGGTTATGGCATTAGGATTATAGATCCTGCTGTCCGGTACCTATTCGGTATTGTGTGATTATCACTGCATAGCAGAGAGTAATTACATACTGCACCACAGGTGCTGGTAAATTTGGGTCGCTCTTACCCTCCAGGCCCTGAAAACAGGTTATAACAGCAGCTTACGGATATCAGATAGTTCAGTACTCAGGTGGTGGGTAAATCTGGCGCCGTCCGCACCATCTATTACCCGGTGATCATATGACAGGGAGAAGGGCAGTATCAGGCGTGGTACGAACTCTCCGTCAATATATACCGGTTTCATTGTGGCCCGTGACACTCCCAGGATAGCCACCTCTGGTGTGTTTACGATTGGGGTGAAGGCTGTGCCGCCAATGCCCCCCAGACTGGAGATGGTGAAGCTGCCACCCTCCATATCTGACTTGCCCAATCTTCTGTCTCTGGCCTTGGCACTGAGCTGCTCCAGCTCTTCTGCCAGGTCGAACAGTCCTTTCTGTTCCACATCTTTTATTACCGGGACCACCAGCCCGGATGGAGTATCCACTGCAAAGCCTATGTTGTAGTACTTCTTTAGGATCAGGTTTTCACCACTGGGGTCCAGTGATGAGTTGAACTGGGGGAATCTCTTCAGTGCGGTGACACTGGCCTTGATCATGAATGCCAGCAAGGTGAGTTTGAAGCCCTGGTCAACAGCATCTTTTAGGTGCTCTTTACGGAACTCCTCCAGCTCGGTGATATCCGCCTCGTCGAACTGAGTAACGTGTGGCACCTTGAGCCAACTGCTATGCAGATGGGCCCCAGAGATAGTCTTGATCTTTGACAGTGGTTGCGTCTCTATCTGGCCGAAGCGGGAGAAGTCTATGGCCTGGGTCTCTGGCAGAATCAGCCCTGGAGCGGGACCGCTTCTGTTTCTGGCCATTGCTGCTTTGACAAATACCTGCACATCCTCTTTCAGTATGCGTCCCCTGGGGCCGGAGCCCTTGACCTGAGTAAGGTCTACGCCCAGCTCACGTGAAATACTCCGCACTGCCGGGCTGGCGTGTGGATTATGTCTGCTGCGTCCGTTATTCGAAGCTGGCGGAACCGGTGGCGGTGATAGCTCCTTATCTCCGGCATGCCTCTCCACAATTGGTTCTGGTTCAGGTGTGGTGTCATCAACCGTCGGTAATTTCTGCTCTGTTATAGCTCCACTGCCCGTGACATCCATGGTAAGAATAAGATCACCCTCAGATACCTTGTCGCCCAGGACAACATGCAACTTTTTCACCATTCCTTGATATGGGGATGGGATCTCGATAGCGGCTTTTTCGCTCTCCAGCAAGATTATGGGGTCCTCGACTGATATTTGAGCGCCAGGTGCTACCATGACCTCTATGATATCGATCTGTTTGAAGTCACCGAGGTCTGGAACAAGAACTTGTTTTAACATTGCTGATCTGGCTCCCTGTATCTTAGGGCCTGTTAACACTAATCCAACAGATACTGCTGGGACTATTTATTTGTCCAGCAAGGCAGAATGAGTGATGTGTAGTGACTCTACATGAACGAATGATAACGCCGCTGGGCGGAAAAATAGCCCCAGCCCTTCTGGTTACGCCTGAAAAAGCACCACTCGTTGTTGCTCGTTGTTCATTTGGAATAACCAAACTTCACTCCTCGTGCCTAGATTGGCGCTTTTTCAAAAGTAACAGGGCCTATT
>JANQEV010000094.1 GCA_028278145.1 Chromatiales bacterium
GGCCATATCCCGCAAGGCACCACTACCCATCCTTGCCCCTACAGAATCCGTACGCTGGGCGATCTGGTCTGCGTTCCATTCTCCTGCCCCTTCTGTCAGCAGACCATTGGTAAGCTGAGACAGTCCGGGTTTATCTCCATCCCGGGCACTACCGGCATCGAATACCACCCGCACATCAACCATTGGCAGATCTGACGCCGGTACAAACAGTACCCGGGCGCCATTCTCGGTGTTCCAGCTCTGGATCGACGGACCAGACCATGCCCCATCGCTTAGTACCACCAGGATCAATAGGGTAAGGATATGCAACATAGGTGTTCTGTTAACGACCATGACGACCTCCCGATACAGCTCGCACCTGTTGTTTGTTCTCCAGCGGCAGCGGCTCTAGTACCGCCACCGTCAGGCGGTCATCCAACAGGAATTTCCGTGCCACCTCTCGTACCTGCTCGGCTGTTACCGAACGCATATGCTCCACATATTGATCGATCAGCCGCCAGTCCAGACCTATAGTCTCCAGGGTGCCTATCTGCATGGCCTGATAAAACACTGAGTCCAGCTCATACACCTGGCTGGCAACCACCTGGGCCTGCACCCGCTGCAGTTCCTCTTCACTCACCAGCTCTTTTTTCAACAGCTCGATCTCAGCCCGCAATGCCTGCTCCAGTTCTGGCACCGACTTACCCTTGGCCGGAATCCCGCTCAAACCCAACATGCCGGAGTACTTGGAGAAGGCGCTGTAGTAGGCACCAGCAGAGACCGCAATCTCTTGGCCTCGAATGAGTTTTTTACTGATACGTGAACTGCTGCCACCATCCAGGATCGCCGACAACATTTCCAGGGCATATGGCTCCCACTCATGGTCTGCAGTGGAGATCACCGGGGTCTTGTAGCCCATAAGCAGGTACGGCTGCCTTGCCGGCGCCCGTACATTGGTGCGGATTACACCACGCTGAGGTGGCTCCCGCAGGGGTTTAAGCTTTGGTATCTGCTCAGCCTTGAGCGGCCCGAAATACTTTGTGGCCATCTCCAGCACCCACTCCGGCTTTACATCGCCCACCACTACCAGGGTGGCATTATTAGGCGCATACCAGAGGCGGTACCACTTCTGCAGATCCTCCACCTGCATGTTATTCAGATCATTCATCCAGCCGATTACTGGATTGGCGTAGGGCAGGCTACGATAGGAAACTGCATAGAACTGCTCCCGGGTCAGAGAGTTTGGTTTATCCTCAGTGCGCAGTCGCCTCTCCTCTTTCACCACCTCAAGCTCTTTTTTAAACTCATCTGCCGGCAGGGTCAGATTACGCATACGGTCCGCCTCCAGCTTGAAGGAGATCTCCAGGCGATCAACAGACATGGTCTGAAAATAGGCCGTATAGTCACGCCCGGTAAAGGCATTCTCACGACCGCCATTGGCAGCGATAATTCTGGAGAACTCACCTGGGGCCAGAGAATGCGTACCCTTGAACATCATGTGTTCCAGCACATGTGAAATACCGGTAATACCGTCCGGTTCATAGCTGGCCCCCACCTTGTACCAGACCTGGGAAACAGCAATTGGCGCACGGTGATCCTCTTTCACTATCACCTTCATGCCATTCTTCAGCAGATACTCTGTGACAGCGCCACCATTGGCAACAGATTCAGAACTACTGGTTGCTGTCTCAGCCGCGGCCGCCAGATTGCTGACTAGAAACAGGATAAACAGATATATAAATCTCATTTTTATTCCTTTACGGGACAAACAAATCCCAAAAGCTGGTAGCGCTCAGAGCCGATACAGGCGAAAATAGTTCAATCGCGTCTATGCGATGGCGGTGTTTATGTTCTCACCCTGATCCACCCAGCCAGTTGGTATCCACCACAAGGCCGTAGTGAAACCAGAGTAACGAAAAATTCCGCAACACGCACATTTTCCAGGTATAAAATAAACCGGCTACCTGAAAATGAGAGACAAACTGAGATGCCAATGGTTCCGGGATTATAAATGTTTGGGTTTGGTAAAAAAGATAAAAGCAAGGTTGATGCCTCCACAGCAGAGGGCAGTGCGGAAAGGCAGGGATTAATAGCCCAGCTCAAGCAGCGTCTTTCCCGCACTCGACATAACCTTACCGATGGCCTGGCTAATCTGCTGTTGGGTCAGAAGGAGATCGATGAGGATCTATTGGAGGAGCTGGAGACCCTACTGTTACTGGCCGATGTGGGGGTGGACGCCACCAGTCGCATCATAAACACCATCTCGGAAAAGGTACGACGTAAAGAGTTATCCGACCCGGCCGCGCTCAGCAAGGTATTGAAACAGGAACTGGAACATATTCTGAGCCAGTGTGACACACCGGTGGCAGCTCCAAAGAACGGGCTACCCCAGGTAATCCTGATGGTCGGCATAAACGGAGCCGGCAAGACAACAACCATAGGCAAGCTGGCCAAACGCCTGCAACAGGATGGTCAGAGCGTAATGCTGGCCGCTGGTGATACCTTTCGTGCCGCTGCGGTAGAGCAGCTTCAGACCTGGGGCGAGCGCAATGATATACCGGTAATCGCCCAACACACTGGTGCCGACTCAGCCTCGGTTATCTTCGATGCCCTGCAGGCAGCCACAGCCCGTAATACAGATGTACTGATCGCCGACACCGCAGGCAGATTACACACCAAAACCAACCTTATGGAAGAGCTGAGCAAGATCGCCCGGGTAATGAAGAAAATAGACCCGGATGCGCCGCATGAGGTGATGCTGGTAGTGGATGCCACCACCGGACAGAACGCCCTCAACCAGGCCCAGCAGTTTCACCAGACCGTGGGGCTGACCGGTATTACACTGACCAAAATGGACGGCACCGCCAAAGGCGGGATTCTGTTTGCCATTGCCGACAAGCTCAAGATCCCAATTCGCTTTATCGGGGTGGGAGAGGCCATTGAGGATCTGCGACATTTTGAACCTGAAGAGTTTGTGGATGCCCTGTTTGAAACCCAGGAAACCTCTGATTAAGTCGCTGATTAGCTGAGTTAGCGCAGAATCAGAAAGCGTGAGAGGATACGCAAAAACTGCCGTACAACCTGCTAATTGGCAGCTTAACCATGAATACTGGCAGTGAATAGGTTATAACAGTACAAACCCAGATCCAGGCCGCCAGGGTTGTGGCTGGCGGCCGGCAAGCCCGATGGCATAACTATAATCCAGTGACCACTTGAATACATAAGCGATGATCCA
>JANQEV010000126.1 GCA_028278145.1 Chromatiales bacterium
TGCCCGGCCGTATGATGCTCACCGGCTTGTCCAATGACAAGGACCATGGTGGCCCCACGGGGATGGTGGAATACACTAACGGCGGTGACTATATCACCACTCACTGGTTGCCCACAGACGAAGACCTGCGCGGTGCGGAGAAGTCCGGCAGCTTTGCCGACGGATACGGTTATGATGTCAGGGTGTTACCCAGGCGCAACATGATGGTGACATCATCTTTTACTGGTTGGAACAACTACATGATGAACCTTGGCAAGCTCATGGGTGATACGGAGGCCATGAAACGCTTTGGCAATACCGTAGTGATCTGGGATCTGCATACCCGCCAGCCGAAAAAAGTACTAGATGTACCGGGCGCACCGCTGGAACTCCGTTGTGCCTGGGGTTCACAGAACAACTACTGTTTTACCACTACAGCCCTTACGTCGAAGATCTGGTTGATCTATGAAAATGAACATGGAGATTGGCGTGCACAAGAGGTGGGGGACATCGGTGACGCCAGCAAGATCCCACTGCCAGTTGATATCTCTATTTCCGCAGATGACTCTCTACTGTGGGTCAATACCTGGAACGATGGTCTAACACGTCTGTTCGACATCTCCGATCCCTTTAATGCCAAGGAGATCTATACGGAGAAGATTGGTGCCCAGATCAACATGGCATCCCAGAGCTGGGATGGCAAGCGGATCTATTACACGTCTTCCCTGTTGGCGAACTGGGACAAGCAGGAGGCACCTGATGGCGGAGACCTGCAGTACTTCAAGGCCTATACCTGGGATGGCGACAGACTTAACCACCAATTCTCCATCGACTTTACCGCAGAGAACCTGGGTGCACCCCACCAGATGCGCTTTGGAGCCTATTCCCTGTATCAATGATTTAATGTGACCATGTACATTTTAGTGAGAAGGCCGATAACAGGAATCGTTATCGGCCTTTGTTTTTTCATAGGCATTACAGGTGCTCAAGAGCAGGATAAACATGACCAGCACCGTAACCAGACTGGTGTAATTCTAGCCCCGGGATATTCTAATCTCAGTTATGCCGTACCCGTATCTGGTAGTTATCAGTTACCTTCCCTGGGTCCTGCAGGAAACGGGAATGTTATTGATACGGATGGAAACCAGATCCAGTTACACAAGCTCATGGGAGATAAGCTGACACTGTTGAGTTTTATTTTCAGTACTTGTAGCGATGTAAATGGCTGCCCCCTGGCCACCTATGTCATGGGGCGTGTGAAGGATCAGGCGTTACAACAAACTAACCTTGCTGAAAATCTGAAGATCATTACCCTGAGTTTTGACCCAGTATTGGATAGCCCTGAAGTGATGAATAAATATGGCAGTAGCTACACCGTGCCTGATTTCGAATGGCATTTCCTGACTACCAGCGGTGATGCGGAGTTGGATCCAATCCTGGATGCCTATAATCAATCTATCATCCGCGATGTGGATGAGAATGGAAACCAGACGGGAAATATCTCGCATATCCTGCGTGTTTACCTGGTGGATACCAATAAGCAAATACGAAATATCTACAGTACATCATTTCTGCATGCAGATCTCCTGTTGAATGATGTCAATACATTACTCGCTGAAATTCAGTCACAGGATGGCCAGAAGAGGGTACAAGTCTTGACGAGTGCTGACCACCAGGGACCAGGAGATTATCGCGGCGGATATGAGTACGGGTCATTTAAGACTAGGTCTTTAAGCCTGCAGAATCGTGAGGGCGCCCGAGCAAAGCTGGAAACCTATCTGGATAAACCGCCTCTCGGTTTGCCTACCATTGAAAATGATAGTGAGTTTCCTCTATCAAAGGAAATGATTGAGCTGGGAAGACTCCTATTCTTCGACCGACGCCTGTCACACAACAACACCATCTCCTGTGCCATGTGTCATATTCCAGACCAGGGCTTTACCAGCAATGAAATGGCCACTGCTGTCGGTTTTGAAGGAAGGACCGTTCGGCGTAATGCACCCACTATATATAATGTAGGATACATTGACCGATTGTTTCATGATGCCCGTGAGTCAAGTCTGGAACAGCAGATCTGGGGACCTTTGCTCGCCAGTACTGAAATGGCCAATCCGTCAGTGGGAATGGTGATGGACAAGGTCAGGTCCATACCGGACTACGTGGAACGGTTTGACCAAGTTTTTGCCGGGAAGCCTATTAACATGGAGAACCTTGGTCTTGCTCTCGCCAGTTATCAACGTGTGCTGGTATCGGGCAACAGTCGCTTTGACCGATGGTATTTTGGTACGGATAAAAGCATCTTAACGAATGCCGAGGTACGGGGTTTTAATATCTTTACAGGCAAAGGTAACTGTGTCAGTTGCCATACAATTAAGAAGGATCATGCCCTGTTTA
>JANQEV010000129.1 GCA_028278145.1 Chromatiales bacterium
CATAGCTGCATAGGATGACATCGTGCTCCAGCACCATCTGGATGGCGTTATCGATGCGGCCGATAGGTAAGACACAGACCGGACAACCGGGGCCGTGTACGAAACGCACATTGGACGGCATCAGGTTCTGCACCCCATAACGGAAAATGGCATGGGTGTGACCCCCGCAGAACTCCATCAGGTTGTACTGGCGTTCCGGATCTGCTTCGCGCTTGATGTCAGCTGCCAGCTTCCTGGCTAGCTCCTGGCTGCGAAACTCATCCACATACTTCATGGTTGTGCTCCATCCAGTTGCGCCATCTCAGCAAACAACTCCAGGGTACGTTGCGCCTCTTCCTCACTGACCTTATTCAAGGCATAGCCAACGTGCACCAGCAGGTAGTCACCAATCTCTACATCCTGCACCAGGGCCAGGGACACATCCTTCTTTACCCCGTCCAGAGACACGGTGGCCATGTCGCTGGCTTTATCTATCTCTATAACCTGGGCCGGTATGGCGTGACACATACTCTAAACACTCCAACAATATGTTGTTAACCTGGTACACATACAAACAAGGTTTAACCGCAAAGTACGCAAAGGGCGCGAAGTTCATACAATCAACTAACAAGATGTTTCTTTGCGTTCTTCGCGGTTGATATCTTTATCCACCAATCATGGCTAGCTGGCGAGTGGCGCGCAGCCACTGGTACCAATCACCCATGCCTTCACCACTGGTAGCGGAGACCTGCATCACCTTGATCTTGGGATTGACCCGGCGTGCGTACTCTATGCACTTCTCCACATCAAACTGCAGGTATGGCAACAGGTCTACCTTGTTCAGCAGCATCAGGTCGGCGGCATGAAACATGTCAGGGTATTTGATTGGCTTATCTTCGCCTTCTGTTACAGAAAGAATAGCCACCTTGTGGGCTTCGCCCAGATCAAAGGCGGCCGGGCAAACCAGGTTACCTACATTCTCTATGAACAGGATGCTGTCATTCTCTGGCTGCAGGGTTTCTAATGCGTGGCCTACCATATGGCCGTCCAGGTGACATCCCTTGCCGGTGTTTATCTGCAGGGCCTTTACCCCGGTCTCGCGGATGCGCTCAGCGTCGTTGGCGGTCTGCTGATCACCTTCAATCACCGCCAGCTTCAGTTCATCTTTAAGGTCATTGATGCTGCGGGTAAGCAGAGTAGTCTTGCCGGAACCGGGACTGGAGACCAGGTTCAGGGCCAGTATTCCCTGCTCACTGAACCGGCGGCGGTTGGCGTTGGCATACTCGTTGTTCTTACTCAGGATGTCCTGTTCGATCTGCACCATGCGTGACTGACTCATGCCGGAGGCATGAGCGTGGGCCGGTCCCTGTCCATAATCGTGGCTGTGCTCATCGTGATGATGATGGTGGTGATCATGGCCATGACTGTGATCGTGGCTATGGTCGTGATCATGCCCTTCGATCTTAGTCTCGCCTTCACCGCATCCGCAGACAGTACACATCACTCTACCTCCAACTCTTTTATTTGCATCTGGTCACCACCGGTAACCTGTAATTGATAACTGCCACAATTGGGGCAGGCATCGAATAGCTGCTTGACTTCAACTGTTTTACTGCACGGCATACACCAGGCCTGTCCAGGCACTCTAATGATCTCCAACTTGGCCTGATCAGCCAGGGTGCCTTTCATTACAACGTCAAAAGTGAAACGCATGGCCTCTATCTCAACACCCGAGAGTTCACCTATCTCCAGCCACACGGTTTTAACCTTGGTAAAACCCTTGCTTGCAGCGTTATCCTGCAGGATCTGCAACACGCCTTCATTCAGTGACATCTCATGCATCAGTTAACCATTAATTCATATCCCACACAGGGATCGATTGCGTTGATTAACAGATGCGCCTGCTGCTCTATCATGGCTGCATCACCCTTTAGTGTAGCCAGTGCTGTTGCCACCAATCCCTGTGGATGAAAATTCCATTCCGTGGGCGCCAGGATCTGGTAGCGACGTACGAGTCCTTCCTCCAGTTGCAACCGGTGTACCAGTTGCCCTCTGGCTGCTGCCACCTGGGCAATACCTGGATTAATTGCATCTCCTGCTTCCACCTTACAATTCTGCGTAGATATTGCTGGCGACAGATTATCAGAAAGCTGTGCAATCTCTGTAAGCCGTGCCACCAACCGTACCAGCAGACCATTGCCATAACGACTTCGTAGCTGTTGAAGCAGTGGGCTATCTGTCCTGGTACAGGAGGTGGTTTCCCTACAACTACCGAGCCACTGCGGCCGCTCCACAAACTCATCATCTTGCATCAGCTTATGCAGTTGCTCGAGATCCAAATCCGGAAGCGCCTCAATCTGACATGCTCCCAGATCACACCAATCCTGATCCAGTACATTGCCTATAGTACGGGCGGCAACAGTGGCACCACTCCGACACCAGTTTTCCAGCCCCTCAAGCTGCGTAATATCCAGCCAGTGCTGTGGCAAGATGCCATACACCATAGATTCCAGTAACTCTGCCAGGCTGTTTGACAGTTCCCGCACATCCGCGAGCTCCTGCACATGCCCGTCTCCCGGCAGAAGGAATGGATTGCGCCCATCTGTAACCAGTTGGCGATGCTCGCGTTGCAGCGCCAGGGCCGACATCATGCTCTGCTGGTCAGGAGTCTCGTCCAGGAATCCCGGCCACTCCAGCAATATCCGCCACAACTGTTCCCGCAGATTTTCCATGCGCACCAAACAGGCCCGTTGTTGCGCAATCTCGAGTGACGGGGCCATTCCCAGGGCATGTTCACAAGCCATAATCCCGGCACAGGCCTGGGCTGTGCCACACACGGAAAACAGCATGGGAACTGTTTTCAGCACCTCCTGGATCTCTTTACCCTGGAAAATACGAGATGCATGCACTGGCCTGCTGGAACTGATATCTACCTTGCGGACATGCCCGGAACCTATCTCCAGGTTTATGGCCAATGAGCCTTCTATTCCCATTCAAATAGCCTGTGATGCTGTTTCTATACTGACTCGATAGATTGTCATAGCGAAAACTTACTATCCATCACTGTCTTACACATCACCAATACTAGCCAGAATAGGAGCAATCTGCATGCCACACTTAGGGTTGAGGCTAACAACTTGTAATTAATAAGATTATTTGATGGATTGCACCAGAACACCAATAAATACATGGAAGCTATTATTACGCTATTTAGAAAAAATGGATAGCTACTTTCCAGTTTAGCAAGGATATCTGATTACACCAGGGTTACCTCAACCACATCTGTCATTCAGTAAATCAGAGTGGAACCATTGGTATAGATCACCAGTAACCCAAGGCCAATAGTGACACTGCCGGTTACCATTTGCAGACCATTATGCATCCAGGTCAGGCCTTTGGCTGATGCCCGTAGCGGGATAGATATGACGGCTGACAGCAGGGCCATTCCAAAGATGGAACCGAAACCAAAGGCCAGAATATACAGAACTCCCTGCTGCGGTGAAGTCACAGCACCCAGGGCCAGGATGATCACGGCAGCAGAACCTGCCATGCCGTGCATCATACCCACGAAAAGAGCTCTCAAGGGAAAACCCTGGGGGTGGTGATGCTCATGCTGTTTGGGATCGTGCTCCTTTCTGGACTCACCGGCATGGGAGTGGGCATGGAAGTGATAGTCACCATCCTCATGCTGGTGGGCGTGGAAATGTACCTTACTGCGGATTACCCGGTAGAGGACATCACCACCCAAGAGTACCAGCATTACACCAACCGCCAGTTCCAGACCACTGGCTACCTGGTCAGGGATAGCCTGGTCCATGAAAATCACTACAGAACCAAACAGGAATAGCGTCAGGGTATGCCCCAGACCCCAGACCCCACCCTGCCACAGGGCACGACGCAGGGATTGGCGGCTGTTCATCATCGATGCCACAGCAGCCACATGATCGGCCTCCAGGGCATGGCGCATGCCAATAAACAGCCCAACGAGTAGCAGGCTACCCATGCTGTCCCCCTTTGCTAGCGCTGATATTATCCGGGCGTGGAATCATTTTCAGTTCCAGAAAAGTTGCCACGTAACAGATCGCGTCTCGACATTGTCTTAGGCCCCTGGGAGAGCGCCGGGTTGGCACCCATTACCGGTGATGATGGAGTTTCACTGGAATCACTAAGTGCGAATCCATCCATCTCCACTTCCGGTGTCTCCTCTCCCCGCATTATACGCCCCAGGAGCTCTTCATCCACTGGATTTTCTTCGGGCTCTGTCTCCACCATGAGGCGATCGAGAAAACTCTCGGCTGCGGCAATGGCATGATCCTGGTTGATGAACTCATGCATGGGAGAATAGAGGGAGTGGGCCAGGAAGCGCCCCACACCTTCGATCTCGTTCAGCAGGAAACGGTAGCTGCTGGAGGGAAAGTCCAGTGACTGCTTATCACCAAGTTGCAATTCATCCCAGTTATCCTCCTCACCTGGCAACAGCAGCAGATTCATAAGCCAGGGAGTAATTATCACACCCATGGTACGACCTGCATACTCCTGAAAACCCAGGGCCTGCACCTTGAGCATGCGATTAACAATGGGGATATCCTGCATGCTCTCATGGTTTATACGCTCGAAGGCACTCTCCAGCATCTCTGCTGCCTGCTTCAGATCTATCATTGAATTACCTCTGCTGTTTCACCTAGTCCAGGGAAATAGCTGTCTATATCGATATCTTCCTTACCCTGCATGATGGCCTCCAGCCCATCCAGGGCCTTGTTGATGTTTACTGCATCCTCTGCGCTTATTACCTCGCGGGCAGAACCGAGAAAATTCAACACCCAGGTACCCTCTGGCTGGGGGCCGATCAGCATCATGTTGACCTGCTCCTCGCCGTTGCGCCCCCGGCACAGTTGTACGAAATCACCGGGGGCAATCACCTGTACTGGCACACCTATACACATGCGTTTGCCGCTTCCCTCTCTGCCTCTCTGCGCCAATGGCCCGTTTGCTGCCATTCACGTTCCTGCAGCTCCACTCCCAGGCTGGAGAGCTCTGCCACCAGCATCTCCACCATGCCGGCAAGTCCGGCCTCTGCTTCCGGGGTAAGACCCAGTTTGTTTTCCAGGGAGTGCGGAACCATACCGATGATAGAAACATGCTCAGGAACCGAATCCTTCATGGTAAGCAGGGCCAGCAGATCAGATAGTCCCAACTGATGATTGGAGAGCTTGGTCTGAAAGAAGGCCGGGATCTCCTCATTGGCAATACGCACCAGGGTGCCATATGGATCACCGGTGTTTACCGCATCGGCTACCACCAGGTGATCACAGTTGCGGATAGGCTCGAACAGCTCCATGCCGGTGGTGCCACCATCCACGACCCTGACCCCTTCCGGGATCAGGTAGCGGTTCTCCAGCTCTTCCACTGCCCGCACCCCGACACCTTCATCCTGCATGAGTACGTTACCCATGCCGATAACCAAAATATTATTCATTACATCACCTCAAACTGATGTTGAACCGCAAAGTGCGCAAAGCCCGCCAAGAAAGTTGGTTTTTTATCTTTGCGTTCTTTGCGGTAATCCCAGTCTTTTATAACGCCTTTACCTTCACGATTTCCTTCTGTTCGGTATCCACCATGTGAATAGCACAGGCGATACAGGGGTCAAAGGAGTGCACGGTACGCAGTACCTCGAGCGGCTTCTCCGGATCGGCGATGGGGTTATCCAGCAGGGATGACTCGTAGGGACCGATCTGATCATCGGAGTCACGGGGACCGGCGTTCCAGGTACTGGGGACCACCGCCTGGTAGTTCTTGATCTTGGCATCCTCGATCACCACCCAGTGGGACAGGGTGCCACGGGGTGCCTGGTGGAAACCGACACCCTTTACCTCGCCCTTGGGGAAGACCGGGGCGTTGAAGGTATCCAGGTCCCCGGTACCCACGTTGTCCACCAGCTTCTGCCACTGGGTCTTCAGGGTGTCCATCATGACGCCACAGCGCACGGCACGGGCGGCGTGACGACCGATAGTGGAGTGCACTGCCTCCAGGGGGATATCCGGATTCTTGGATACCGCCTTGAGGATATCCAGGGACTGGTTCAGATACTTGGTATAACCCTCATGGCCGGAGGCCACACCCACCAGCACATCGGCCAGCGGACCCACCTCGGCACGCTTACCGTAGAAAGTAGGCGCCTTGACCCAGGAGTACTTGCCCTCATCCTGGAAGTCGGTGTACTGGGGCTCGGTCTCACCCTCGAACGGATGCAGGGCCTTGTCGCCTTCGTACCAGGCATGCTTGGAGCTCTCGGCCACACCCTCGCGGAAATAGGCGTCATCGAAGGTCTTGATGGCCTTCATGGAACCGATGTCACCGTTCTCTATGAAACCACCCGGCAGTTCGAACACTGTACCCTTGGTATCCAGCGGGCAGTCAGGAACGGTCAGGTAGTTGTTGACGCCACCACCGATTCCGGCCCAATCCAGATAGAAGGCACCCACGGCCGGCACATCGGTCATATAGGTAGACTTCACGAAGTGATCCAGCTTGTCGATGAAGCCCTTGATCAGCATCAGACGCTCGATATTCAGAACAGATGGCGCATCATGACCGATGGAGTTACTTACACCACCCACGGCCACATTCTGGATATGGGGTGACTTACCGCCCAGGATGGCTACGATCTTGTTGGCATAGTTCTGTACATCCAGGGCCTGCAGATAGTGGGCCACGGCCAACAGATTGACCTCGGGTGGCAGCTTCATGGCTGGGTGTCCCCAGTAGCCACTGGCGAATGGACCCAGCTGGCCGCTGCCGACAAAGGTCTTGAGGCGCTCCTGCACCGCCTTCATCTCGTGGGGTCCATTCAGGTGCCAGTCGGAGAGAGATTCCGCCAGCTTAGCGGTAGCCACCGGATCAGCATCCAGGGCCGACACCACGTCCACCCAATCCACTGCGGACAGGTGATAGAAATGCACTATGTGATCCTGGATGGCATGGGCGGTCTGAATGATATTACGGATAAGCTGGGCATTTACCGGAACTTCCATGCCCAGGGCATTCTCCACCGCACGTACCGAAGTAATGGCGTGCACCGTGGTACATACACCGCAAAAACGCTGGGTATAGGTCCAAGCCTCGCGTGGGTCACGGCCCACCAGGATCTTCTCAATGCCGCGCCACATCTGTCCGGAAGACCAGGCCTTGCTCACCTTGCCGTCATTTACTTCAACATCGATACGCAGGTGTCCCTCAATGCGTGTAATTGGGTCAACTGTTATACGGGTAGTCACAACTATTTCTCCTCAATCTAATTCTTGTTTACACGTGGTCTTCGCGATGAAGCACAGGCATGGTCTTGACTACTATCAGGTAGATCATCAGTTCCAGAGCAATAATGCTGAAGGTGATCATGATCTCAGGAGCTGATGGGAAATAGCTGTAGCCAGGACCCGGATTGTAAGTAACCAGAAATGCATCGAAGCGGTACAAGGCACCTGCCGACAGCATGCTCACTGCTGCGGTCAGCAACTGGCTGCCGCGGGCACGTCTTTCAGGTGACAGCAGAACCACCAGTGGCCAAATGAACAGCGCCATCTCCAAGATGAACATCAGCGAGCCAAAGTCACCGGCAAAGACCAGTCCTAGCTTGCCCTGTACCATTAGAGTGATCATGCGGATGCCGATAAATGCAATCAGCAGCACAATGATTGCCTTACTCATACCTTTCAGGATGTGCGACTCAGACTTGCGACCAAAGGTAACTGCCGAGGTCGATGCTTCGAAGATAACAATGGAGAAGCCCATGATGATGGCAGTGATCAGGGCCAGTAACGGCTGCATGTGCTGTACCTGCCACAGTGGATGCACCTTGTGCCCCATGTTGATCAGCAGGGTCCCCAGGGAAGACTGGTGCATGGTTGGCAGCAGTACGCCCAGGGCAATAATGAAGAAGATCACCTTGTTCAGGGACTTCAGCAGATCCTTCTTGCCGAACTTCTCCAGTACGGTGGGTGCAAACTCCAGGAACAGCACCAGGATGTAGGTAGCTACACAGAGACCTACTTCCAGCATTACCGCGTTGAAGTTCCAGTTCCATGGCAGGAAGATCTCGTAGAACTGCCAGAAGCGGCCCATATCAAAGAAGGCACCGAAGCCACCCATGGCATAGCCCAGCAGACTGGCCAACAGGGCGGGACGCACCATGGGGTGATATTCGCCTTTGTTAAAGACATATACCGCCAGGGCCAGGGCGTAGCCACCGCAGGCAAATGCGGTACCTACCACAACGTCATAT
>JANQEV010000013.1 GCA_028278145.1 Chromatiales bacterium
TTCCCCATACCCCCAGATGTGATGTTGGCTCCCATGGTGCTGGCCAATCCACACCGAGCCTGGTACCTGGCACTGCTTACCACTATCACCTCGGTACTGGGTGGAGTGCTGGGTTACCTGATTGGTATGTTCTCGTTTGAACTGGTGGAGCCCATACTGCGTGATGCCGGTTACTATCCAAAATATCTTCAGGCCAAGGCGTGGTTTGATGAGTGGGGTTTCTGGGCGGTGTTTCTGGCTGGGTTTTCTCCCATACCCTACAAGGTGTTCACCATAACTGCAGGGGTGATCTCCATGATGTTCCTGCCATTTGTTGTAGCCTCTGTCATCGGAAGAGGGGCAAGGTTTTTTCTGGTGGCAGGGCTTCTGTCATGGGGTGGTGAGGAGATGGAAGATACCCTGCGTAAGTACATAGATATCATTGGATGGGTAACTGTACTGCTGGTGGTTATCCTAATCGTGATAATCAAATGGTGACAGATTGGTGAGTCTGATTCAGTCTCAAAATCATGCTTCTATAAATACTGCTCGGGGTGATCTGTCACTCCATGTTAATTCCGCAATTGTCCCCTGGTGTTCTTTCGGAAAGCGGCCATGGATGGTTCTGGCTATTGTTCTGCTCTCACTGTTATTAAATGCATGTGCTCCCCCTAGACCGGCACCGGTAGTCAGTCGTGAGGTTGGGTATCAGCACAGGCTGGCTCCCAAGCCAGGATATGTCAGGATAGGGAGTGGCGATACTATCTATTCCATCGCCTGGAGACATGGGCTTGATCCCGGTGTGCTGGCGCGCTGGAATGGCATAAGGGCGCCCTACAGAATCTATCCTGGAGACAGTCTACGGGTGACGGCTCCCCCAGCTGCTAGAAGAGTTGTGCGCAACCAAAGCACCGGTAGAGCTGTGGTCCACAAGGCTAAACCGTCGTCCAGGGTGCAGACAACACAGATAAGGACAAAACAAAAAGCAAAAAGGGTAGCCAAAAAGAGAACTGCCAAACAAAAAAAGATTGTTTACAAGCAAAAGTTACGCTGGCAATGGCCGACAAATGGTAAGGTGAAGGTAAGATTCAAACGTGGTGATCCCAGTCGTAAGGGTGTAATACTGTCAGGCCGTCTGGGTCAGAGGGTAAATGCAGCAGAAGCCGGAACCGTGGTATATAGCGGAAGTGGACTGATTGGGTACGGAAAGCTGTTGATTATAAAACATAATAAAAACTATCTGAGCGCCTATGGTCATAATAAGAAACTTCTGGTCAAGGAAGGTGACCAAGTGAAGAAAGGCGCCAGGATTGCGGAGATGGGAACCAATGGAGGTGGTAAGGTGGTGTTGCATTTTGAGATCAGACGTAATGGTGTACCAGTTAATCCTTTGCCATTACTGCCACGAAAATCGTAGTATAAGGAACCTCTGATCAATTCGCTGATGAGCCGAGTTTGTGTTCAAATGGCGATGATCGCAAGGCGTGGTGCGCAGGCCGCATGCCATAGCTATA
>JANQEV010000031.1 GCA_028278145.1 Chromatiales bacterium
AATAATTAGGGCGGTATCCCGACAGCAAACAGGTTTGCCCATCATCAAAATCAAAAAATTATCTTCCTGTCATGAAACTCTATTTCCTGATGATGATCAAATTTTACGTAATGTTCAGGAATGGGTAAAGGAGAGAATATGCTGATTGCTGTCCCAAGGGAGATTAAACCGCTGGAGGGCAGGGTGGCACTAATCCCTGCTGCTTGTAGTGAACTTATCCACAGTGGACACAGGGTCTTTCTTGAGACTGGGGCCGGGGACAAAAGCGGATACACCGATAGTGAATACCAGGCTGTAGGCGTTGAAATCCTGCCAGATGCCAGCTCTGTATACGAGCAGGCTGAGCTGGTAGTGAAGGTGAAGGAGCCAATTGGGCCGGAACTTGATCTTTTGCGTCCTGAGCATACCCTGTTCAGCTTCCTGCACCTGGCTGCCGGGCATGAATTGTTGCAGCGATTGTTGGAGATTGGACTTACCGCCATCTCCTTTGAGACAGTACAGGAGCCTGGTGGACTTCCTATCCTGGCTCCTATGAGCAACATTGCCGGACGTCTGGCAGTGCATCATGGGGTGAATCTGTTGTTCCAATCAGAGGGTGGAAGAGGGCTGCTTCTGGGTGGTGTCCCAGGAACCGAGAGAGGTCATGTGGTGGTTCTGGGTGCCGGGAATGCCGGTTCTAATGCTGTGGAGGTGGCCGCAAGTCTGGGGGCCAACGTAACAGTATTTGATAAGCAATATCAGAAGCTTGAGGCCATGCGCGGGCTAGGGCCAAATGTAACTGCCATGTATCCGTTTCCTGAAAAGGTGGCTCAGGCAGTGGCAGCCGCTGATCTGCTGGTAGGTGCTGTCCTGATACCAGGTTCCAGAACCCCACATCTGGTCTCAGCTCAACAGGTGGAGTCCATGCGCAAAGGTAGTGTGGTGGTGGATATTGCGGTGGATCAGGGTGGATGCATCGAGACCATACGACCTACGAACTATGAAAATCCAACCTATATCCACTCTGGTGTGACCCATTTTGGGGTGACCAATATACCAGGTGCGGTACCCAGAACTGCATCACAGGCCCTGAACACGGCTATGATTCCATATCTACATACCCTGGCAAGCGGTGGCTTAGCCACCAGTTCAGCCTTGCAGGCCGGGATCAATGTTGCAGAGGGGCGAATCGTACATGTGGCCCTGAAAAAGCAATTCACAGAAAAATAAAGCACTATCTATCCTTAAGAAATTAGACTAGATATGTTATATATCTATATAATAGATAAGTAACTATTTATGATTGTGCGTATTCCATATAGCTGCTATGGCCCCTGGTTAATGATTATTGATCTGTATAATCTGAGACCAAGTGCTGTGCAGATAACTAATCGGGTCTAACAAGGTGCCACAGGCAAGCAAGACAGCACAAAGCCAGGATAAGACAGGGGTGCAGCTCAATAAGCGTCTTCGCGAAGGTGTGATGCTGTTGTTGCTTGCTGTTTCCGCCTATCTATTGCTCTCCCTGTTGACATTTTCCCCCCAGGATCCAGGCTGGTCATATACCGGGGAACACAAACAGGTGCTCAATGCTGGTGGGCCGGTTGGGGCCTGGTTTGCCGACGTATTTCTCAATCTGTTTGGTTTTTTCGCCTATATTTTTCCCCTGATGTTGGCCTGGAGTAGTTGGGTCATCCTGTATCAGAGCAATCCAGAACAGCCTCTGGATCTTACTATTATTAATCTGCGGGCCCTGGGTTTTGTGTTGACTCTGGCCTGTGGCAGCACCCTTTCATCACTGCATGTTGCGGCGTTTGATATACCTTTTCCTACGGGTACCGGCGGTATCCTGGGCACATTTATGTCGGGACAGTTGGTAGGGGTATTCAGCTCTACCGGTGGCACCCTGCTGCTGTTGGCCCTATTTCTGGGTGGTGTAACCCTGTTTACCGGGGTTTCCTGGTTTACCGTCATGGATCGGATAGGGGATGGGACCTTGAAACTGGTCCATCTTATTCTGCGTTCCTACCGCGACTTGATGGAGAAGCGCCAAGCTAACAGTGCGAAACGTCAGCGCTCCGATGCGCTCAAGGTGGAAAAGAAAAAGCGGGTAAAGCGCAAACCGCCCAAGATAGAGCCGGTTATCCGGGAAGTAAAACCCAGCGCTCGTATAGAGAAAGAGAAGCAGGTACCACTGTTTCTAATGGATAATGAGGGAGAACTTCCGCCGCTGGCCCTGTTAGACCAGGTCAAGAAAAGTGAAGGCGGGTATACCAAGGAGGCGTTGGAAGCGATCTCCAGGCTGGTCGAGATAAAGCTGCGTGACTTTGGTATAGATGTGGAAGTGGTTGCGGTATATCCCGGACCGGTGGTTACCCTGTTTGAACTGCAATTGGCACCTGGCCTCAAGGTAAGTCGCATATCCAATCTCTCCAAGGACCTGGCACGTGCCCTCTCCACCACCAGTGTGCGAGTGGTAGAGGTCATCCCGGGGAAATCTGTTATCGGTCTGGAGATACCGAATGAACAGCGGGAGATGGTCTATCTGAGCGAAGTCCTCAAGTCGGAATCCTATGACAAGTCCAAGTCACCTCTAACCATGGCCCTGGGTAAGAATATTGCCGGTAATCCAGAGGTGGGAGATCTCTCCAAGATGCCACATGTGCTGATTGCCGGTACTACAGGTTCCGGTAAATCGGTGGCCATTAATGCCATGGTATTGAGTATCCTGTACAAGGCAAAGCCGCAAGATGTACGCATGATTATGGTGGATCCCAAGATGCTGGAGCTTTCAGTATATGAGGGGATACCACACCTGCTGACACCGGTGGTCACAGATATGAAAGAGGCGGCCAATGCCCTGCGCTGGTGTGTGATGGAGATGGAACAGCGTTTTCGTCTCATGGCTTCCTTGGGTGTGCGCAACTTAGCTGGTTACAACAAGAAGATAAAAGAGGCGGAAAAGAACGGCGAGAGATTGCCTAATCCCCTGTATCGCACCGACCTACCGGAAGGGCAGGAGCAGAGCCAGGAAGAGTACCTGCAACATATGCCATACATCGTTGTCATAATCGACGAACTTGCTGACATGATGATGGTGGTTGGTAAGAAGGTGGAAGAGCTGATTGCCCGTCTGGCACAAAAGGCCCGTGCCGCAGGAATCCATCTGCTACTTGCTACCCAGAGACCATCGGTGGATGTCATTACCGGACTTATAAAGGCGAATATACCCAGTCGTATCGCATTTCAGGTGTCATCACGCATAGACTCCAGGACCATCCTGGATCAGATGGGGGCAGAGACCCTGCTGGGACATGGAGACATGCTATATCTGCCGCCTGGAACCTCCATACCACAGCGTATTCATGGCGCCTTTGTGGATGACAACGAGGTGCATCGGGTAGTCAAACACCTGAAACAGACCGGTAAGCCTGATTACATTGATGACATACTGCAAGTGACCAGTGATGCAATGCCCGGGATGTCACCGGATGGCAGTGATGTGGAGGATGCTGATCCTTTGTATGATCAGGCAGTACAGATTGTTACAGAAACCCGCCGCGCATCCATATCTGGTGTACAGCGGCGGCTGAAGATTGGTTATAACCGTGCAGCACGCATGATCGAAGAGATGGAACGAGTAGGTATTGTCGGTCCTGCAGAATCGAATGGAAGTCGCCAGGTTTTGGCGCCACCACCACCAGAGGTATAAAATGAAGTTAAAAAAAATGATTGGGTTGCTGTTGATACTTTCGGTCAGTCAGATTGCATTTGCCGGAGCTGGCAAGGCAAGGCTGGAAAAACTCCTGCGTGATACCAAGTCGGTAAAGGCAAATTTCAGTCAGACTGTAATTTCAAAATCCCGTGATCGAGCCTCACATGCCCAAGGGGTACTGTACATAAAACGTCCTAAGTACTTCCGCTGGGACTATAAGGTTCCATACAAGCAGAACATCATTGCTGACGGTACCAGGGTATGGGTATATGAACCTGATATAGAGCAGGTAAGTACCATGATGCAGAAGGCGGCCCTCAAGGGAACTCCAGCGGTTGCCTTAATGGGAGGGGAAAAACTGGATAAGCAGTTCAAGGTCAAAGAGCTGAAACGGCGCCATGGTTTGGATTGGGTGCAGCTGACTCCCAGAGATAAGGATCCCCAGTTCACTAAAATCCTCCTGGCCCTGGACAAGAAGGGGCTCAAGTTGATGGAGATGGTGGATCAGAAAGGGCTGACATCAAGATTCCACTTTACCAATATCGTACATGGGGCCAAGTTTTCAAAAGACCTGTTTAAGTTCACCCCACCGGAAGGTTACGATCTGTTCAGCAGCGAATAGTTGTAGTGTCCAGCAATGGTAACCGCAGATCTCTTTTCCCCAGCTGAAAGTGAAGGTTTGCGGCCGCTGGCGGATCGCATGCGGCCTCGTAGTCTGGAGGAGTTTCGGGGTCAGGTCCATATCATGGACACTGACAAGCCGCTGCGTTGCGCCATTGAGTCTGATCGTCTGCATTCAATGATATTCTGGGGTCCTCCAGGAACCGGCAAGACCACCCTGGCGCGTCTCATTGCACGCCACTCTGGTGCCCAATTTATCAGTCTCTCCGCAGTTCTCTCAGGGGTGAAGGAGATCAGAAGCGCCGTGGAGCAGGCCAAAACTGCAAGACAGGTGGAAAACCGTCCTACGGTACTGTTCATTGATGAAGTACACCGCTTCAACAAGGCCCAGCAGGACGCCTTCCTGCCCCATGTGGAAGATGGCACTGTGGTATTCATCGGCGCCACCACTGAGAACCCTTCCTTCGAACTGAATAATGCCCTGCTGTCCCGGGCGCGTATCTATGTACTGAAGAGCCTGACCGTACCTGATCTGGAACAGATCCTGGAATCAGGGCTCCGGGACCAGGAACATGGCCTGGGTAAACGCAACCTGGAGTTAGATCAGGATCTGTTGCATCTAATTGCCGAGGCAGCCGACGGAGATGCACGTCGTGCCCTCAACCTGTTGGAGATATCTGCAGATCTAAGCAGTGGTCAGCGTATAGAGCGGGAGACGGTGCAGGAGGTAGTATCAGGTAATCTGCGACGTTTTGATAAGGGTGGCGACGCCTTCTATGAACAGATATCGGCCCTGCACAAAAGCGTGCGTGGATCTGATCCTGATGCCTCTCTTTACTGGCTGTGCCGCATGCTGGATGGCGGTTGCGATCCACTGTACATCGCCCGGCGTGTGGTACGCATGGCCTCGGAAGATATAGGCAATGCCGATCCACGTGCCTTGGCTATTTCCCTGGATGCATGGGAGACACAGGAACGCCTGGGATCACCGGAAGGCGAACTGGCCCTGGCCCAGGCGGTGGTGTACATGGCCTGTGCCCCCAAGAGCAATGCTGTGTACATGGCCTACAAGGCGGCCATGGCTGAT
>JANQEV010000034.1 GCA_028278145.1 Chromatiales bacterium
TTCAGCCAGGTGCAGTACCCCATCAGCATAGGCCGCCTGCAGTTGTATCTCCACGAACATCTGAATCAGGGTCTGGCGTCGATGGCACTCCTGGCGGAACTGCTCCAATACATCATCCAGAGGAAAATCGGCCCGTTTACCCTGGTCAAACAGGCGTATGGCGGTCTGACGCAGTTCCTGGCTCAGATCCATCTGACTCATGACCGCGCGCGCCATCTCTATTTCATCTTTGGATACCCTGCCATCTGCCTTGGCCAGATGCCCCATTACCGAGAATGTGGCGGTGAAAAAAGCGGTTTGCACCCGCTCTCTGTCTCCCGGACGCAGTGGCTCGAAATCCTTGAGGCCATCCATGCCGCGATCCAGGTTGTGTCCCAGTACCGCACCCAGAATGGCCCCCAAAGGACCACCCAGCATGAAGCCGAAGGCTCCACCCAACATCTTTCCCCACCAACTCAACTGTTTTCTCCCGTCTTACAGACCCTGTAATCACCCCATATCCGGGTTCCTACCTGGAATTGCAAGTAGATAGCTGTATCTATATTGATCATTTTTTGCTCACAGATGGTCGTTATCAGATGACCAGGATCAACTGGAGAAGCCTCTGATTGCTGTTTCCATACTGGAATACATCTGAATCCGGTGTAATACTAAACACGAAACCTGCAACCAGCGTCCGGTTCCAGGTTAAAACTGTTTCATCTGTAACTCCATGATAATAGCAGAGGAGCATACTGATATGAGCACACCCTATCCTGCTATCGGCAACTGGTATCAGACCGTTGAAGGAGAGATCCTCGAGGTGGTAGCACTAGATAAGGATGAACAGTCCATAGAGGTTCAATTCTATGACGGCACTGTAGAGGAATACGATACCGACACCTGGGAAGAGGTGGTTCATAGACGAGCCGAACCACCCGAAGACTGGTCTGGATCGCTGGATATCAGCAGAGATGATTATGGCGTGGACCTGGACCGTCCGGCAGGTGACAACCACCATAACCCTATGGATGACCTGGATAGAGAGGAGTAGCTGCGGGCCAGGGGCAAAACAACACTAAAGTTTGCCTGTATGACGCCGCTATATTGGTCAAGAGCTGATATACGTAACCAGCTATTTAACAGGGGGTACCCTATGATCACCAAGTATGACATGGTATCTGGTGAACAGATCTATCGGACCGAACAGAGCGACACAGTAACAGTTGCTACTGCAACCAAGTGTCTGGTTGGGCCTACCCTGTCACTTCAACTTCTAGAGGTTGAGAGCCTCCCGGAACCTGCGGTTATGCCACCAGATCTGGCGACCGCTTCAATCCCTGAATTCCTGAAGCTACAGAGATAGTTTACTGCTCGCTTGCGCTTACTCTGTGAGCACTAAAGTGGTCCTGGTACTACTGCTAGCTCCCGCACCACCCGAAATCCGGCAACCGTAGGCCAGAATAAGCGCAAGCGTTTCTGGCAAATGGCCTGCTGTATCCAGCCGGGAACGCTACGCTTATCCCGTCCTACCGCCTGTCATCCAGCTCCCGCACCACTCGAAAACCGGTGAAAGAGAGCTGTGAATCCTGCTTGAAATGTCCTCTCCAGCTGGAGCGCATACTATCGCTGGTCTTGTTAAAGGCACCACCTCTTACCACCCGTACATTACACCCGGATTCCAGCCTGGGTGCTCCATTGGTTGGTGCACCCTCGTAGCTGGGCTGGTAACAGTCTCGCACCCACTCCCGCACATTTCCTGCCATATCATGCAGGCTGAAATCGTTGGGGGCGAAACTTCCTACCGGTGCGGTGGATTTTCTGTCCCATTCACTGCCACAATCAAAGCAGTTGGCCTTGGCATTATCCACCTGGTAGCCCCACCAGTAAGTGGAGTCACTACCACCGCGTATGGCAAATTCCCACTCCGACTCGGTGGGTAGTCGATATCTCTTACCAGTCTTCTCAGACAACCATAAGGTGTACGACATAGCGTCATCCCAACTCACATTGATCACTGGACGCTTACCACGCCCCCAACCTTCATCTGATGGGATCTTGCGACCGGTTGCCTGAGCAAAACGATCATACTCATCGAAGGTAACCTCATGCCTGCTGATAGCAAAACTCTTGAGCTCGACACTGTGGGCTGGTCGCTCATTGCTGGAAACCTGGCTATGGTTACTGCCCATGGTAAAACTTCCGCCTTCCAGTTTTACCATGAGTGGTCCTAACTCAATATCATTCAAAACCGACCAGAGCGGTTCCGGTTTGTCTTCCTCAGGAATTACTTCAGGTGTAACTTCCGGAGTGGTGGTTGTCTTGATTTCTGGTTTTGCAATCACAGGACCTGTGGTTGGTCCGGGCAATAGTTTACTGCCTGCGATCGCTGGCTTTTTCTCTACCGGTTTAACCTCAACCACTTCCTCACTCTGTAACAGCCCGGTAATCAACTCACCTTTACCGGCCACTATCATTACTCCTTCCAGCAAGATGAAACAGATTACCGCCCCAATCAGAAGCCCAAGCAGCATTGTACGCTTGGATTCTGACCCTGGATGATAATCATCCAGATGCACGGCACCAGAATGAGCTGCAAGACGCGGATCAATATAGGCATGCATCTTCTCTTCCGGCTCGTCATCATCACGCAACAGATTCATGCGCTCTTCGTGCTGTTGACGCACGCTCTCCGCCTCGGCAAATCGAATCCTTGCCTCATCCAGTTCCAGGGTGATCAGGTCTATCCTTTCATCCCGATCCTCAATGGCATCCTCTAGCGACCGACATCTCTTTTCGGTTTCACTTACCCGCTGCTCCCATTTCTTGGATGACTCTCTCAACTCATCCAATTCCAGGCGCTGGGACTCTTCATCGGCCTTTTCATGCCCCCTAGTAGACTCAAGTTCCTCTAGCTTCGACTCGGCCGTTGCCAATGCACCCATCAACTCTTCGATTTCTGCACTGGAGTGTTTCTGTACCAGGCTTAACTCCTCGCGCAGGGCATCGGCCTCCCGAGCAATTGCTGCATCTCCAGCTACCGGTTTTGCTTGCTCCTCAGCAGAACGCAACTGCTCCAGCTCTGCCGTCAGGGCCTGGATCTGCTCCCTGGCGCTGGTGGAATCAAGTTCCAGTTCTGCCATAACCCCTGCGGTCTTCTCTTTCTCTTCAGCCAGCAGCTCTGCCCGTTCCCGGATCTCGTCATATGCAACATCGGCCTCTTCCAGAGCCTCAGTCAATGAAGCGAGCTCAGATTGCAGCACCTTCAACTCATCTTCATCATCTTCTGCCTGGCCTGCTTCATTTTCTGCCAGTTCCGCCTCAGCCTCCTGGCGCAGGGAACGCTCCTGCTGCAGGTCAGATTCAGCCTGGCGATAGCTGGTTTTCAGCTCCTCTAACTCTGCTTCGATCTTGGTGTTGGCATCCCTGTATTGCTCCAGTTCTGCCTCTGTTTGCTGATGAGTATCCTGTAGCTGCTTCAACTCAGTGGCAGCCTGACGCTTGGCATCCTCCAGTTCTCCCAGGCCTTTCTCGTTGCTCTGCTGGTTATCTTGCAATTCCCTGAGCTGGGCCTCAGCTGACTGGTGGGCCTGCTGTAGCTCCTGGAACTCAGTTGCAGCCTGCTGGTGTGTAGCCTGTAGATCCTTGAACTCGGCCTCAGCCTGCTTCAATGCATCCTGTAACTGCTCTAGCTCTGCTCCGGAGTCCTGACCTGCCTGCTGTGAGTCCTGCAGCCTATCGTCAGCCTCTTTGAGCCGACTATTCACCTGCTCCAGTTCTGCCTGGGTAGCTTTATGTTGTTCTTGACTATCACTCAGCTCTGAACGTAACTGCTCAAGCTGTTTTTCCAGCTCTGATGCAGCAGTTTCATGTTGCTGTTCAATACCTGACTGCCCCTGTCGCAACTCCTCCAGGTTATTTTCTAACGACTCATTTGCAGCAATTGCCTGTTCCAGCTTGCCACGAGACTGCTCCAACTCTTGCTCTAACCCTTTAATGTTCTCACTATGGGCTTGCTCTAGCTGTTTTATGCGCTGTTCTGTTTCCTGCTGTAGAGATGTGACCAGTCCCCGCTGCTCTTCCAGCTCCTGTCGCTGTTGCTCCTGTTCTTGCTGCTGTTGCTCCAACTTCTGCTGCAGCCCGTCTCTCTCCTTGAGTACCCCCTGGTTTGATTCCTGCTCGGCCTTGAGTTTGACCTCAAGGTCTGCACTACCGCTAACCAGACCATTCAGCTTACCCAGCGCCTCATCCAGACTAGCCTTAAGCTCACTCTTATCCTGCTCCAGCTGTTTCAGGGATTTCTGATCACCACTTCTTTTAGCCTTCAGCTCTTCCAGTCTGCTCCTGGTGGTTTCCAGGATCACTTTTTTAGCTTTAAGCTCTGCTTCCCTCTGCGCAGCCTCTTTCTGCTGTTTTTCCTTAAACCCGTGGTAGCGCACACCAAGATCCTTGATCTTTTTATTTGCCGCCACCAACTTGCGCTTGAGTAACTCCAACTCCTTCGGGTCACTGGCAGGTCCTGAATCTTCTGCTATCTCTTCACCAGAGTGCAGACTGATGACCTTGGCGCTGGTCTCCTCTCCCTGGTCCATATCCCGAACCAGGATGTCATCTGAAACCGATCTCAGCCCACCCTCTAGTACGGAAACATCATATCCACGGTCAGTCAGGAGGAACGCTGCAGTGGCACTCATCTGGCCATCCCCACAGCAGATAACATAGTGTTGGTCAGGAGCAAGATTGGAGGCCTGGTAGCGCATTGTATTCAACGGCAGGCTGACACTGTTGCCGAGATGTCCCGTTTCATACTCATCGGGAGGCCTTACATCCAACCAGACCGCACCACTCTTCACCATGGAAACGGCCTCTTCATATTTTACCCCGCGGGCCAGAGGTCGCTTCACAAATTCTATAAAGTCATCCTTGGACAGACGCAACAAAATGCCGTCTGTTAGCATCTTTACGGTACTGTTGCGTGGGCTATCTGATAAAAGTGCTTCTTCTCCAAAACTGTCACCAGGGCCCAGCTTGGCCAGTTCAGTAGGCTCTTCCTCATCCTCTGCCTTACGTAGAACTGTGCACTGCCCCTGATGGATAAGATAAAAGTAGTCACCCTCTCCGCCCTGCTCAATTACACTCTCTCCAGGTCTAACCTTGACCTCTTCCATGCGCATGATTACGCCCTGGATATTTGCGGCAGGTATCTGTTGAAACACCTTGGATTGGAGTAGCTGTGCCATCCAGTCATCGGTAACAGCAGAATTCAGGTCTGTCACCTTGTAATCATCATCACTGGACTTGACTAACATCTCACTGAGCTTGCGATTATCTATAAGGACATACTCCACCCGCCCTATAGCTCGCACGGAATTTTTTCTTGGAATCTGGTGGGCCAGTGGAAATCTGGCGGTCTCACTACCAGCAGTGACTCTATCCACCTCGCGCATCTTGTCCAGCAACGCTACCTGGCCAGAGAGCAGGTAGACATTGTGGTAATCGGTATCACCCTGACGAAAAATATAGGTGCCGGCCTTGTCCTTATTAAAACTAGCACTCTCCAGCAACTGCCCCAGATCCTCTTCCGATAGCAGATTAAGAGGAACCAGTTTCTTGAGCATCTGAATACTGTTTTGATTTGGCATCAAGCCCATTCACTATCCTTTACTGGTAATATTTTAGCGTTCTTTGACTCGATTACACTTCATCTCTAGCTTAACATCCCAGTAGCCAATAGATTGTTAACTCAGGCCTTTAAATCCTAAAAGGGGCTGCCAGATACCATAAATTAACCATGGTTATTTATGCGGCAAGATTGTAAGTTGTTACTATAACGTTAATTTTTAACCAAAAAACATGAACTTGTTCACACCATTCCCACATACAACAAACAACTCTAATTCACACCAGGCAAATCCCCTATGTTAGAGTCTGGTATAAAATTCCAGGTTGTGCGAATAATCCATGAATAACCCCCTTGGTATTGTTGCTGCTGGTCACCCAGATACGGCAAATGCGGCCGCCACTATTCTTGCAGCAGGTGGCAACGCCTTTGATGCCGCCCTGGCCGCCCTGTTTTCCAGTTGTGTATGCGAGCCCGTTCTCTCCTCTTTAGGAGGAGGAGGCTTCCTGCTAGCACACTCACAAGACGGGAATTCCGTTCTCTATGACTTTTTTGCCCATACCCCAATCAACAAGCCACCAGTTGAGGAGTTAGATTTCTATCCCATAGTTGCGGATTTTGGCACCGCACAACAGGAATTCCACATAGGGATGGGCTCTATAGCCGTACCCGGCACGGTCCGCGGAATCTATACCATACATAGCGACCAATGCAGCCTTCCACTTGAGGAAATAATTCAACCGGCGATCAAACTGGCCCAGGAAGGGGTGCGCATTAACAGTTTTCAGCACTATATATCCACCATCGTGGCGCCCATTATTCAATCCAATCCTGCGTCTTTGCAGTTGCACCAGGGAAATAACCCGGGAGAGATAGCGGCAGCAGATGAGATAGTCAGACAGCCGGATATGGCCGACCTGTTCTCTGCACTGGTGCATGAAGGTGAGGACCTGTTCTATAGAGGTGAGTTGGCACAGCGTCTGGCAGACGACTGCAAGGCCATGGGAGGCGCCTTACGCTTGGAGGATCTTGAGAGCTATCGTGTCGCAGCCAGAACTCCACTCTCCCTGCACTACAGGGATACACTACTGCTCACCAATCCGGCACCCTCCATCGGCGGCACTCTGATTGCATTTACCCTCTCGCTGCTGGAGCAGGAAGGATTATGCGACATGCAATACCATGGCCCCAGGCATCTCTACAATCTGTCCCATGCCATGCGCTTAACGCAGCAGCTACGCCAGAGCCATAAGATAGAATCTGACCTTGATGCAGACACCAGCCAACGAATTCTGAATAGTGGCTTTATTGATAGTTACAGGCAGATCCTGCGCGAACACACTTCTTGTGCCCGCGGCACGACCCAGATCAGCGTAGCCGACACGCAAGGCAACATAGCCAGCATGACCCTCTCAAACGGAGAAGGCTCCGGTTATGTGCTGCCAGGTACCGGCATCATGCTCAACAATATGCTGGGTGAAGAAGATTTAAATCCATACGGGTTTCATCAGTGGCCACAGGATCGTCGCATAGCCTCCATGATGGCCCCTACCCTGGCATTCATGCCCAATGGTGATCGAATTGCCACAGGCTCAGGGGGATCAAATCGTATCCGCAGTGCAATTTTACAGGTACTGATCAATCTGATTGATTTTGGGATGGATCCTGCCCAGGCCGTGGAGCAGGCTAGAATCCATTTTGAATCCGGCCTGTTAAACATGGAACAGGGCATACCTGATCTCAGCGTGGAAGACCTTGTGAAAGAGTTTCCACAACACCACTTGTGGCCGGAAAAGAATCTATTTTTTGGCGGTGCACATACAGTCATGTTCAGTCATAATGGCTCTCTGCTCGGCAGGGGAGACAGCCGACGGGGAGGGGTTTGCATCACAGTTTAGCCGGCTATTCTGTAGCCAAATTCTCATTCGATAAACAATGTGCTTAGCAATTTAGCTGTTTATGCTATTATCTGCTCAGTTTTTATCTATCCAACATCAGGAGTCTTGATATGGCCGTCAAAAAGAAAGTCGCCAAAAAGAGTGTCGCAAAGAAAACCACAGCAAGAAAGACCGTTGCCAAGAAGAAGGCAGCACCAAAGAAAAAGGCTGCAGCAGCACCTGCAAAACTTAAATCAATCACCACTAAGCAAACTAAGACTCAGATCATCCAGGCCATAGCAGATGATACCGGGCTGACCAAAAAACAGATTGACTCAGTGTTCAATTCCCTCGGCGAACTGATTCAACGCAACATGCAAAAGCGTGGTTCTGGTGAGTTCACCATTCCACAGACCGGCGTTAAGATTCGCCGCGTCCGCAAGCCTGCTCGCAAGGCACGCATGGGTCGTAACCCGGCTACCGGCGAAACTATCAAGATAGCCGCCAAGCCAGCCTCGACCGTGATCAAGGTCGCAGCCCTCAAGGCGTTGAAAGATACACTGAACTAACCAGTGGTGAATGCGGCGATGCCAGTACGGCATCGCCGCTGAACCTAGCCCGCATGTTGCATGAAGGGAGCAGAATTTATGGGCTGTCTGGCAAAACAGGTTATGTGATCGCCCGCAGAATCATAGCTTGCTATGGTTCAAGAGGGATCGCTTAAGATGTGAAGCCAGATAGTTCAGAAAACCGGTCAGGACAAAGTCTATTTTTCAAACATGCAGTAAATGCATATTTTATATTGTTGAAATATGATTTTCACAAAGCCACGTCCGCCTTTATGCAACATGCGGGCTAACGATGCTGGCGCAACAGCAGGTGCTTGCCACGCTGCACCATCTCAAGCTGCTGCAAGAAACTCATCCCCAAAAGAACCTCATCCCCATCCAGCCCGGACAGGATACTGGCCCGGACATTACTCAATCTGATATCCCCAAGACCGACTTCAGACAAACTGGTCTCCCAGGCACTGACTACTCCATTTGCAGTCTGACTGCTTATGCGTCGACCTCGACGCAACCCAAGACTGGAGGCAAGATCATCTGAGACCACCACATGGGTAGCACCGGTATCCAACAGAAATATAACTTTTCTACCATTGATACTGCCAGTTGCCACATAGTGCCCCGCCCGATTCCTCTTTAACACCACCTCTTTTACCACTCCATTGGTAGATGTCTCTGGATTGCTGTTGGGGTTATTCTGACGTTCTAGATATGCACTAAAAAACAGTGTGAGCATTACCAGCAGGGATACCCAGGCGCCGATAATCATTCCCTTGCCCAGGCGCTTTTGACCAGAATGTTCAGAATCGGCGTCTATCTTACTCATACTGCTTACAACTCATATAAGGTGAGGAAGTGCAAATAGACCAGCATATCACCGGCCAACAACGGGGAAAGGATGGGCATTACCCAATATGACCCGAAGAACAGAGATCAAAAACAACATATTCTGGACAGGAACGGATATCAGATATCCAGATCGTCCCACAGGTTATTGAAGGGATCATCCGAAGCAGAGTACTTCTTTTCGCCACTATCTTCCTGATCCATCGCATCCACATCGACCTCAATAGTAGTACGCATAACCGAATCAGTGCACTCCAGAATCTGGCCTGGAATAACTGGAAACTGGTCATTACTGGTTATCAGCATGAATCTGTCATTTTCACCGACATAATATGGCTGGGTTATCACACAGTAACTATTATCATCTGTCTTTTGTTGGAAACCCAGCATTATATCTGCCACACAATCAGTGCCGTGCCAGCGCTCAAGCCTTATCGGTTCAATCTCTCCCTCCAACAGTTCAACACCAAATCCCATGAGTCCATGGCTCTGTATGCGTACCCAACGAATAATACCCAAAGCCCAGGCTTCGCTCAGATCCAGGCTATCTCTCGGATTCATTCCAATCAGTTCACCTACATGTACCTTATACTCACCCTCTCCAGGCCATGTAAGATAACATCCGCGGGTACTCTCGTTCACCGAGATGCACTCCTTACTGTCAATCTCATCCAAGGATATGGTGTTTATTATATCCAGCTCTATCTCCTCTTCCTGAGCCTGCTCGTTCTCGGTCTCTGTCTCTGTCTCGGTCTCTGTCTCTGTCTCGGTCTCTGTCTCTGTCTCGGTCTCGGTCTCGGTCTTTACAGTAAAACCTGTTGTCAAATCAGCTCCCGCTTCAATAATAAACTCATCATGTCCAAGAGTAGGCGTTGTGATATCTGGCACGTCTGCATCGACAGATGTGAAAGGTGAATTACACCTAACACCAAGAGATGCTGGAAGCTGATCACCACCCAGTAGTAGATGCAGCGAGCCAAGACCACAGGTCACATCTACAATTCCTGATCTTTTTCGCCGCTCTTCTCTGGAGGTTATGCCCCTTGCCCATGCCGCCCGCAACTTCGACAACAGCCTTACTGAGACAGCATCTGTGGGACGCAATTTGGCCTTAACATCCTCTTTGATTGTGTTTATCTCCTGCTCCAGCATATCCCCCAGGCTTCCGGTCTCCAATGCCCAGCCTTTACTGACCTGCCTGTTACCGTTCTCTTCAGCATGGAACGGAGGGGCATCCTTCTGAGCGTCAACCAGAAACATAGGGTCGGCGGAACCAATCTCTGCAACTGGCATAACTGACACCTTCGGCAGCCAGCGTGACATGGCGTCATTAACCTTCCTCACCTCTCCCTTGAGCAGACTGTTAGGGTTCGCCAATGCCAGCAGCAAGATCTGTTTATATAGATCAGTAATCCCTAAGGGACTGCATGGGTCATTTACCGCATCAGCTACTTCACCATTAACCAGATCATTTTGTGCAGCGTAGTAGTAAACACCGTGGATCTCTTTCCACACAAATCTGGGGCTGGATTTATATATTGAATACTCATGCTGGAGCAGTTCACCCTGGAAATAGAGCAGTCTGCGGGAAGACTCGACCCGAGTACGTTTATGTAACAGATAGCCGGTAAATGAGTCATCATGAAACTGTGCCAGAACCGTCTTGTATCCGATGATGGCCCTTACCAGCAACTCCAGGTGCAGCCTGGCAACCAATCTGTTCTTTTTCGATAATGGTATCGGCGCCGCAACAAAGTACTCTTCCAGTTTACCCAGCACTAAGCTCATGGCTGGAAGTATCAACTCAAGCGCCTGAAACCGTTCCACCGGTGACATCTCAAGATGATTCAGGCGATTCATCTCCGCATGCAAATCACGAGCAGTATTACTGATATTACCAACTGGCAGGTCGGCCACCCACTGCTTGAACCTTTTGTGGTCATACTCATCTTCCAGGTTCGTTGGATTCAATCTTTCAGGTAATATGAAGGGGTTCTTTTTATTAATACCCGCCACCGTGCTGCTCCCAATATTTTATACGCCCCAAGCCGGGCAAGATATCAACTACGCTATTTGTAGTTTAGAGTATAGACACACATAGAGGCAGGTATAAGGCTTTAGGGGGCATAAGTCACAGAAACTTACTTCCCCTAAGTACGATCACTCGATGGATACAGAAATGCAGATTAGATCCTTATTTGCACTCTAGGCAGCATGTTCAAACTGAAATCTGATAAAAGAGTCCGTACTCTCAATAATCTGCCTGAGTTGCACTGACTGCTGCTCACCTTTTGTTACCACGCGAAACAGATCATTTTCATCCACATAGAATGGGGGGGTAATCAGAGTCACCAGACCCTCGCCCTCATGCTGCAGAAATCCCTTTATACTTTCAGTCTGCTTGGTGCCTTCACGTTTGCGCTGCAGTAGTACCGGCTCAACCAGACCATTCAGCAATTCTACCCCCATCCCCAGAAAGCCCGGCCGCTCAACATGCATCCAGCGAATAACACCAAGACTGATATCCAAACGATTCTCGCTGCCAGTTACCGGATGAACCCCGACAAGTTCACCTACATGGGTGCCACTCTCTCCATTCTCAGGCCAGTTCAGATAGTATCCATTTTCGCTCTTGTTAGTACTGATGCACTCCTTGCGAAAAACCGTAGTGTTATTCCTATCTGGCACTCCAGATCCATCTGCTTCCGCAGCATAGCTTTGCAGGGTATTGGGCTCAATCTCAATTACATCCTCATCGCTGTCCAGCACTACGGATTTGACTTGCGTATACCCGGGATTGGTCGAAAACAGTTTTGATTCTGACTGTCTGCCAACTCTATTTCTGAGGCGTCCGCCTCCGTGTAACATGTACAGAGGCTCAAATCCACAAACCACCTCAACCAATCCAGATGTATGGCTACGTACCTCCCGAGAGCGGATCTGTTGGGTCCATGCCGCCTTGAGCTTGTGCATCAATCTTTCGGAAACCGCATCTGCCGGCCGCATCTTGGTACTATAGGCATGCATGGATTCAGCTGCCTTGATCTTCTCTTCAAGTATCCTGTCCAGGTTATCAGTAACCAGGGCCCAACCAATATCAATAGTATCCTTACGGCAAAGATTCGGCGCACAGGGCATGGCATCAGCCTTGGCATCGATCAGAAAAAATGATTTTGCCCACACCGGCTCTTTAATGGGAACCAGCTCTGCAGTGGAAGTCCACTGGGTTAACACGGCATTGATCTTCTCTACTTCACCTTTTAGCAGCGAATTTGGATTGGCCAGTGCCAAAAGCAAAATCTGTTTATACAACCCCTCTATACCCTGACCAGCATGATTACTACGACCAACTGCTGTGGGTTTGGATATATGCAGCTCATTGGTAACCGAGTAATAGTAAATGCCGTGTAACTCCTTCCACACATAACTAAGGCAGGGCTGGTACACCAGATAGGAGTGGACCAGTATTTCCCCCAGATAGTAGAGGGCGTTGTATAGCGCTTCGGATCTCGTGTGTCGATGCAGCAGGAAGCTGGTTATTGAATCATCATGGAACTGAGACAGGACGATTTTGTAACCAATCACTGTCTGAATCAAGAGTTCAAGCCGCATATCAGCAGCCAGGCGCGCCTTGTTACTCAGGGGTATATCACCCTCGGTACTTTTTTGCCGTAAGGTATCTAGAACAAAACGCAGGGGGGGCTGTAATAGCTGGAGAATTTCAAACCGTTCCAGGGGTGTAATATCCAGCCGACTCAGTCGTTCGAGCTTTCCATACAGGTCATGGGATAGCCTGCTGATATCACCAATAGGCAGATCATCCACCCACTGTTTGACTATTTTGCACCCGAACTCAGCCTCTGACCTGGGTGAAGCATGCCTCTTTGGTAACAGAAAAAGATTGTCTCTTTTGATGCTGGCCACATTACCCTCCATGAAATGCACATGTGTTCTGAAACACACCCGGCCTTATCAATGTAACACTAAAGTATAGTCAGTAATTTTTACCACTCAAAGCACACTACAATACCAACCAAACACCTTGGTTATATTATGTGACCAATGTCACAAAATACCACCAAAGCAGTATGACAACCTGCCAGGAGCACGCCTTTATATAGAGGCTCTATTAGTACATTTGAAAATTCGATTGAATTAATGCTGCTTTTATATAGCGGGACAGGGCGAAGGGGAGTATCTTATTCTGCTAGGTTTTTGCCCCTCCCATAAATGGGGCTTGAGACGTGATAACAGCCTGGTCGCACCATAACAGTGCGTATTCACATGGCTGATCAAATATTTTATTAAGACCTCATTCCGCAACGGAGGTAAATCCATGACGGAAGTAATTGCAACCAACCAGACCATCCTGGTGGTTGGCGGTGGGATCAGCGGCCTGACCGCTGCCCTGGAAGCCGCTGAGACAGGAAAGCAGGTAGTGCTGGTTGAAAAGCGCCCCTACGTAGGTGGCCGCGTAGCCCAACTATATAAATATTTTCCCAAGCTCTGCTTCCCGACCTGTGGTCTGGAGATAAATCAGCGCCGGGCCAAGATGAATCCGAATCTGAAGGTCATCACCATGGCCGAAGTAACGGATATTCAGGGCGAGGCCGGTGATTACACCGCTACCGTCAAGATTAGCCCCCGCTACGTCAACGACAACTGCACCGCCTGCGGTGACTGTACCGATGCCGTTGAAGCTGAGTTTGACGATGAGCATAACTACGGAATGGGTAAGCGCAAAGGCGCATATCTACCCTATCGTATGGCCTATCCCTCGCAGTATGTGATCGATCCACAGATCATCGGTACCGATGATGCCGAAAAGGCCAAGGCGGCCTGCAAGGTAAACGCCGTGGACCTGGAGATGCAGGAAGAGACTGTATCCTTCAAGGTGGGTGCCGTAGTCTGGGCAACAGGCTGGCAGCCATATGATGCCAACAAGATCCAGCCTTACGGCTACGATCGTTTCGACAACGTTATCACCAACGTTGAGTTTGAGCGCATGGCCGATCCCAACGGCCCTACCGGCGGCAAGATTCTGCGTCCATCTGATGGCAGCGAAGCCAAGAACGTGGCCTTTATCCAGTGCGCCGGTTCCCGTGATCACAACCACCTGCTGCACTGCTCACGCATCTGCTGCATGGCTACCCTGAAACAGACCCACTATGTACAGGAAGCCCTGGGTGATGATGGTAAGTCCACCATCTACTACATCGACATTCGCTCTATCGACCGCTTCGAAGAGTTCTATGCCAAGGTCAAGGCCAACCCTAACGTCAGCTTCGTGAAGTCCAAGGTTGCCTCCATCGTGCAGAATACGGAAAACAATAATCCGATTCTGCATGGCGTGAATACCGAGGGTTACGACCGTTATGCCAACGAACACGACCTGGTGGTCCTGGCCGTAGGCATGCAACCTAGCGTGGATAAAGAGGCCTTCCCTGTTGATATTCAGATCAACGAGGAGGGTTTTATCGAGCCTGCACCAGAGAACGGTGGTGTATTCGCCGCCGGATGCTCTTCAGACGCGTTGGATGTAAACCGCGCTGTACAGCAGGCCACCGGCGCCGCCCTGCGCGCCGTCCAAGTTGTCAACCGCGTTGCCGGAACGGAGGGTTAAGAAAGTGGCAGAAGAGAAGAAATTTGCCGGATATATCTGCACCGGATGCGGCATTGGCGAGCGTCTCGACGCCGGCCAGTTAGAAACCACCGCAACTCGCGATGGCAAGATGCAGATCTGCAAGCAACATGAACTACTGTGCGGCGCAGAAGGCGTACAGATGATCCGTGACGACATCGCCAATGAAGGTGTCACTCATATCTCGATCATCGCCTGTTCCCGCCGCGCCAAGGTGGAGGCATTCAACTTTACCGACGTAGCCATGTCCCGCGCCAACCTGCGTGAGGGTGTCATCTGGGTGCGTCCGGATACCGACGAGAATCGCGAAACCACCCAAGAGATGGCCGATGACTACGTGCGCATGGCCTGTGCCGAAGTCAAGTCCATGACCAAACCATCCATGTCTGGTGAGCAACAGCTCAACAAGAACATCATGGTAGTGGGTGGCGGTGTCACCGGCATGTCTGCGGCCCTGGAGGCCACAGCAGCTGGCTATCCGGTAACCATCGTAGAAAAGAGCGGCGCCCTGGGTGGCCATGTAGCCAACTACTATAAGTCCATCCCTACCCGTGCACCTTATGCTGCACCTCAGGATACCGGTGTGGAGGAGATGATCGCTGCAGTAGAGGGCAACGACCAGATCACCGTGCACCTGAACAGCACCCTGGCCAAGACAGAAGGTGCACCAGGTCGCTTCAAGGCCCACATTGCAACCGAGTCTGGCAGTACCAGTGAAGCCGACTTTGGCGCCATTATCCAGGCTACAGGTTTCAACCTGTACGACCCATCTGAGCTGAGCCAGTACAACTACAGCAACAGCGCAGATGTAGTCACCAACGAAGAGTTCGAGAAGCTGGCCAAAGAGGCCAACGGCGGTCCTATCAAGCGTCCATCAGATGGCCGTGAGGTAAGCGCTGTATCCTTCATCCAGAACGTGGGCCAGTGCTCCGATGAGGATGGCAAGCTAAAGTATCACTCCGGTGTGGGTGACCTGGTGGCTATCAAGCAGGCCATGTATCTGAAGGAGTTGAACGGCGACTGTGACGCCACCATCTTCTTCAACAACCTGCGTACCCCTGGCGCCCCGGGCGAAGATTTCTACCGTGCTGCCCAGGAGAACATGGTCACCTTTACCAAGGGTGATGTAGCCGAGGTAGTTCCAGGTGATACTCTGCAGGTGAAGTTCAAGGACCTGATCCTGAACGAAGACACCACCATGGAGACTGATCTGGTAGTACTCGATGTTGGCATGGTGCCAAACACCGGCCCTGATCCCTACGCCCTGCTAGAGCTGGAGGAGATCGAGGACGCGGACGAGCGTAATGCAAAGCGTGATGAGATCCTTGCAGTAGCACCGCCTTCCATCCTCAACCTGGACTACCGTCAGGGTACGGACCTGCCGCACCTGAGCAACGGCTTTACCGATTCACACTTTATCTGCTTCCCATACGAGACCCGTCGTACCGGCATCTATGCCGCCGGTCCTGTACGTCGTCCTATGGACATACGTCAGGCTGCAGATGACGCCGCTGGTGCTGCCATGAAGGCGATCCAGGCCGCTGAGAATGCTGGCCAGGGCCGTGCCGCACATCCTCGGGTTGGCGACCTCTCATTCCCGGTATTCCGCAAGGACGGCTGCACCCAGTGCAAACGTTGCACCGTGGAGTGTCCCTTCGGCGCCATCAACGAGGATGAAGAGACCTATCCGGTCTTCAACGAATCCCGTTGCCGTCGTTGCGGCACCTGCATGGGCGCCTGCCCGGTCCGCGTTATCTCCTTCGAGAACTACTCGGTTGAGACCGTGAACCAGCAGATCAAGAACTGTGATATCCCGGAAGAGTGGGACGAGAAGCCACGTATCCTGGTACTGGCCTGTGAGAACGATGCCTACCCGGCACTGGATCAGGCTGGCATGAACGGTGTGGAGATCAATCCCTGGGCCCGCGTCATTCCAGTGCGTTGCCTGGGATCAGTGAGCCTGTCCTGGGTTACTGATGCACTGAACAATGGCTATGACGGCATTGTCATGATGGGCTGCCAGAAGGGCGACGATTACCAGTGTCACTTCGTACGCGGTTCCGCCATGGCGGCCGAGCGTATGAGCAAGGTGGGCGACACCCTGGAGACCCTGAACCTGGAGCCGGAGCGTGTTGTAGTACACGAGGTGGCTATCACCGACGTGGAACGCGCACCCAAGCTGATCAACGACATGGCAGAGACCGTGGAGAAGGTCGGCCTGAGCCCATTCAAGTTCTGAGGAAGAAGATATGAGCGACATGAATACTGCTAAGTACCGCACCAACTTCCTGAAGGAGGTTGAGGCAAACGTTGAAGAGGGCGAATGGGTCAAGATGTGCATGCAGTGTGGCGTCTGCGCCGGTTCCTGCCCCCTGGGCAAGCACTGGGAGCACCCACCTCAGGAGATCTTCATGATGATTCGTGCTGGTAAGCGCGAGGAGGTCCTCACCTCCGACTCCATGTGGATGTGTACCTCCTGCTACAACTGCATCGCCCGCTGCCCGCGCGGCCTGCCCATCACCCACATCATGCATGGCCTCGCCACTTACGCGAAGCGTCTGGGCAAGATTTCCGAGAAGCAGCCAACCAACGAGTTCTCTCAGATCTTCTGGGACAACCTGATGAAAAAAGGCCGCGTCAACGAACTCAAGATGGGTCTATCCATGTACTTCAAGGACGGCTTCGGACAGGGTATCAAGAATGCTCTGGCCAATCAGAAGCTGGGCCAGAACATGATGAAGGCCAAGCGCATGAACGCCATGGAAATCATGGGCGGTCACGGCGTCTCCAGCCCTGGCGATCTGCAGAAGATCATCGCCAAGGCGCAGGAGATCGAAGATTCCAACATCCAGGACCAAAGCTAAGTAAGGAGCAACCGAAATGGCTAAGAAAGAAGTTTCATTCTACCCGGGATGCTCCTCCCAAACTGGAGCAACCTCGTCCAACTACCTGGTCTCTCTGCAGAGCGTGTGCCAGGAGCTGGATATAACCCTTAACGAAATCCCCGACTGGAACTGCTGTAGCGCCTCAATTGGCTACGGCGGCGGTGGCGAGCTACCACGTCTGACCCTGTCGGCCCGCAACATCGCCCTGTCGGAGGCCAACAACGCCGGCCAGGATATCGTATCCCCTTGCGCTGCCTGCTGGCTCAACACCCGCGAGTCCCAGGAGCGCCTGGAGCACGAAGATAAGATGAAGCAGGACGCCAACACCGCGCTGTCCGAGGCCGGCCTGACCTTCAACGGCGGTAATAATATCCGTCACATGGTGGAGGTACTGATCGAGGACATCGGCTTCGACGCCATCAAGGAGAAGGTAAAGAAACCGCTGGAAGGTCTCAAGATTGCCGGTTACGTCGGCTGTCAAACCAACCGTCCCTTCGGTATCGCTGGTGAATCCTTCGAGAACCCACTCTATCTCGACAACATGATCGAGTCAGTGGGAGCTGAGGCCATCACCACCTTCGAAAAGAAGGTACAGTGCTGTGGTGGCGCTCTGGCATTCTCTGAGCCGGTTAAGTCTCAGGAGATGATCAAGGGCATCATTGAGGCAGCCTATGACAACGGTGCTGATATGATCGCCACACCGTGTCCGCTCTGCCAGGCCAACGTGGAGATCTACCAGGATCAGATCAACGCCACCTACGGCACCAAGTTCGACATGCCGGTAGTTTACTATTCGACCCTGATGAGTGTAGCCTTTGGCCATAGCGCCAAGGATGCCGCCCTGAATGGTCAGGTGATCAAGGCCAAGCAGCTGGAAGATATTGCCAACAAATAATCGATAACTATAAAGCAGTATCAACAATAAGATTGAGCCCTCCTCGGAGGGCTTTTATTTTGCCTGATATTTGATTATTAGCCGCAAATTAACGAGGACTCAGAACTGTAGGCCAGAATAAGCGGTAGTGTCTCTGGCAATTGGATGAGGCCTATCGCTTACACACACATTTTGCCGAAAACCCTATGCATATCCTGGCCTACCCAGAAACCAGGTCAATCCAGCAGCCGTGACTTGGTCAAGTACCCAGATCCTGGACATGCGATACAAACTGGCGGAGAATCGAAGAGAACTTTGCCTACACATGCGATACCTATTGGAACTAGGACTGGAACATGGGAGCATTACGGCCACTGGCATCGGCCTGGTATCTTTACGTGGTCGGTATAATCCTGTTGTGGGCTATGCTCAACAGGCCTGTCTGCGCCCAGCCAGGTGACATCGAATGGACGCAGCAAGAACGAGACTGGCTGCAGTCCCACCCAACAATAACCATAGGCACCATGAATGCCTGGCCGCCGATGGACTATGTAGATAGCAATGGCCGGCCACAGGGAATAGGCGTGCGCTTCGTGCACGCCCTCAATAAACGACTGAGAGGACGTTTGCAGATCGTTCCAGGCAGCTGGGAGTCCAACTACAAGGCAGCACAGGATGGGCGCCTGGATGCCCTGATGGATATTACACCGCGCCCGGACCGGGAGGTCTTCTTTCATTTCACCGACCCCTATGTCGAAGTGCCGCATGTCATCTTCACCCGTAAGGACACACCATATAAAAGCTCGCTGGACGAACTGGCCGACAGTACAGTGGGCGTCGAGCGGGGATTTTTCATCATCAATGTTCTGCGGAATAGTTACCCACAGGTACAGATACGGGAGTTCCAAAGCACTGGTGATGCCCTGGACGCACTGACCAAAGGCGAGGTGGATGCCTACGTTGGCAATCGTGCAGTTGCCATGCACATCATCGAAAACGAACTGATCACAAACCTCAGGCCAGCAGGAAAGATCAGTGAAACAGCATCCATCAACGCCATTGGCGTGCGCAAGGATGAACCCCTATTACGCGATATTCTGCAAAAGGCGTTGCAGGATATCCCATCGTCCGAGCGCTCATTCATCATCAACCCACAAAGCCGTCTTGACAAGTCTGACCAACAGCATTTCCTGGAGCACATCAGTCTCGAGGAGCGCACCTGGCTGGAGGCACACAAGCCCTTGCGGATTGCTGTCATGGATGGCTGGCCACCGTTCAATTTCGTTGACAGGAAAGGAGTGTCGCGCGGCATAGGCATGGAGTATCTGGAGGAGATCAAAAAACGCCTCGGCGAGGTCTTCACGATAGTGCCTGGCGAATGGGAACGCATCTACGATGATGTGGCCAACCAGCGCCTCGACATCATCATGGACATAACCCCCAGGCCGGAGCGGGAGCCGCACTTCAACTTCACACGGCCCTACCTGGAAATCCCGCATGTCATCATAGCGCTCAAGGACAGTCCATACCTGGTAAACGAAAATACATTGCAGGGCAGAACGGTTGCCTTGGAAAAGGGCTTTGGCAACGTCAAGTACTTCGAGAACAACTACCCCGAGGTAAAACTCAAACTCTTTGCCAATACCATAACGGCACTGGAAGCGGTGTCGCGCGGCGATGCCGATGCCTACGCCGGTAATCGTGTTGTCGCACTATATCTGATGGAGCAGCATTTCATCACTAATCTGCGGGTGCATGGGAAACTGGATAAGCCAGCATCAGCGTTGGCGCTGGGGGTGCGTAAGGACTGGCCACACCTGCGCGAAATTCTGCAGAAGGCGCTCGACGATATAGATGATGCGCAGCACCAGGCCATCATCAGTCATTGGATTCATCCAGAAAGCTCCACCACCACAGCGCGCCAACAGTTGCAGCTAACCGCACAGGAACAACAATGGCTACGAGAGCATCCCGAAATCCCAATCGGGGTTGACGGCAACTGGCCACCAATTGATTTCTTCGACAACCAAGGGAAGCACACAGGCATCACCGCTGATTACCTACGCCTGCTTGAGAGGCGCCTTGGAGTGGATTTCATTCCGCAACGGAGCGCAAATTTCAAGGAGATGCTGCAGAAGGTCATGGAGGGTGAGCTGAAGTCCGGCACCACAATCTCCTATACAAAAGAGCGGGCTGATAAGCTGCATTTCAGCCAGCCATTTTACCAGATACAGAAGGTCATTATTACTCAAGATGGCAGTGACGATATCAGTAACATCGAAGACCTATACGGGCAAATCGTTGCTGTTGAAGATGGCTTCCTTACCATGCGCCAGCTACAGGAACAGCATCCACAGATAAAGCTGATACCTGTGGAAACCACCCTATCTGCCTTGCAGAAGGTCTCCTGGGGTGAGGCAGATGCCTACATTGGCAACCAGGCAGTTGCAAGCTGGCTGCAACGCAAGTACCAATTGAGTAACCTTCGCATCATTGGCGATGCGGGGCTGGGCACTGGGCCGCAGAATTTCGCCGTCTCCAAGGGCGCACCGGACTGGCAGCCCCTGATCGGAATCATCAACAAGGCGCTGACCAACATCAGTGAAGAAGAGCGTCTACGCATTGAACAGCGTTGGTTGGGATTGCAGGAGGGCGCTAGTCACATGCCACAGCTGCTTCTCACCGAGGCAGAGCAGCAATGGCTGCGCGAACACAGGAGTATCCGTCTGGGCATAGATGCAGATTGGGCGCCGCTGGAATTCCTGGACCAGAAGGGCAAGTACGCCGGCCTATCGGCCGAGTTCATGCAGATCTTCGCCGATCAACTTGGTCTCAACCTGGTCAGTCCTGAGCGTATGGCCTGGTCCGAGGTGCTATCCGGGCTGCAGGCCCGCACAATTGACTTGGCGCCATTGGTATCACGCACCCAGGAACGCGAGACCTACCTGAACTTCACTAAAACCTACCTGAATTTCCCCACGGTGGTTTTCAATCGCCGTGACTCCGATCCGGTGACCAGCCTGTCGGACCTGCATGGCATGGCCGTGGCCGGGGTCAGCGGTTACTCACTGAATGATCGTCTTAAGCAGGATCATCCGAAGATCAGGCTGCATCTCTATCCCACGGTCACAGAGGCCCTGCAGGCCGTTTCCCTTGGCCGACAAGAAGCCTTCGTCGGCTCACTTGCCGTTGGCAGCTATCTGATCGGCAAGGAAGGTCTGAATAACCTGAGGGTAGCGGCATCGACTCCATACGACTTTGGTTATGGTATTGGCGTGCGCAAGGACTGGCCGGAACTGATGAGCATCCTCAACAAGGCCATCGACAGCCTCGACGAGGAACGGAAGAACGAAATCTTCCGCCGCTGGACCACGATACGCTATGAGCACCAGGTCGATTACACCCTGTTGTGGCAGATCGCGGGGGCCGCTCTTCTGGTGCTGCTGATCGGCGGCATCTGGTTGCGCCAGGTCAAACGCAGCAACCGGGCCTTAGCGCAGAGTCGAGAACGTCTCGCCCTAATCCTCACCAGCGCTAATCTCGGGGCCTGGGAGGGCACCATTGGTTCCGACGGCGGACTAAAGCTGACCATCGACGACACCAACCGCCAGCATCACGGCATACCAGACTACATCAGCAATCCAGGTTTGAAGGAACTTCTGCTCCACATCGACGAAGATGATGCACAACATGTCTACCAGACCATTGATAGCTACGTGCGTGGCACCGAGCGCACATTCACCGTGGAATACCGCGTGCGCGATGTCGATCGCTGGATGTATGCGCATGGCCACGCCCTGCAGGTAGACCCAAGGGGGCGCCCACGCTATGTGGTCGGCATCACCCAGGACATCACCGAACGACACATAGCGCACAAGGCACTGGAGCAGGCCAGCCGTTTCAAAAGTGAATTTCTGGCTAACATGAGTCATGAGATCCGCACCCCAATGAATGCACTCGTAGGTCTTGGACACCTGCTGTCGAGAACTGACCTGGATACCAGGCAGCGTGACTATGTGCATAAGATGCAGATATCGGCCCAGTCCCTACTGGGGGTGATCGACGATATCTTGGACTATTCCAAGATCGAGGCTGGCAAACTGAGCATCGAGGCGGTGCCTTTTGATTTCGAGGGCCTGTTTGAGAGCCTCTCGGTCATCGCCAACACACGTATTGGTGACCGTCCGATCGAATTCCTCTATGACTTCGATGCCGGAATCCCGGAACGCCTGGTGGGTGATCCCTATCGAATCAGCCAAGTGCTAACCAACCTGGTATCCAACGCGATCAAATTCACCGAGAGGGGCAACATCATCGTGCGCGTGAAGGTAGTGCAACAGGACCGTCACGGGATCGTTCTGCGTTTCGAAGTGGAAGACAGCGGCATTGGCGTCAGTCCCGGGCAACTGGAATCCCTGTTCCAACCCTTTATCCAGGCCGATGGCTCAACCACACGACGCTTTGGCGGCACTGGCCTGGGTCTGTCAATCTGCGAACAGCTGTGTTCGCTCATGGGCGGAAGCATCGGCGCCGACAGCAAGTCGGGCCAGGGCAGCATGTTTCACTTCGAGCTGCCGCTCCGCCGGCAATATCCCACACCACCAACCCTCCCTTCACCGGATCTGCGGGGGCTCCGGGTTCTATTGGTAGACGACAGCTCCATGGCCCGCTCAGTATTATGCGACATGCTCGAATCCATGACCTTCAGCGTCATAACCTCTGATTCCGGCAAGGATGCACTGAACCTGCTGCGCAGACCTGGTGAGAGCTATGACCTGGTACTGCTGGACTGGCGCATGCCGGGCATGGACGGTACAGCGTGCGCAATCCAGATTGCCGAAGAACTTGGTGATGGGCGCCCCAACATCATCATGATGACAGCTTACGGAAGAGAATTGATGGAGCAGGATATAAAAAGTCAGGCGATCGACGGCTTTCTGGTAAAACCGCTGACCCCGTCGCTGTTGTTCGACGCCATCATCCGGGCGTTCGAGACACGCCACGCCGATTCATCAGAAGAAACCGAGTGGGAGCAGCCTGACACCAAAGCCCAGTTACTGCATGGCCTGGTATTATTGGTTGAGGACAACGCTATCAACCAGCAGGTCGCCAAGGAACTGTTGGAACAGATGGGATTGGATGTCGATACGGTAGCAGACGGCGAGCAGGCGGTACGCTATGTCGAGCGGCAGTGCCCAAGCCTGGTACTGATAGACATCCAGATGCCTGTCATGGACGGCTATGAGGCAACACGCCAAATCCGCGCCCTGGTGGATCGCGCAGACCTTCCGATCTACGCCATGACTGCGAACGCCATGGTCGGCGATGCAGAGAAGTCACTGCAGGCTGGCATGAACGGACACATTGCCAAACCAGTAAATCCCGATGAGTTATACCGCGTACTTAGCCAGCATCTTCCCAAGACCACCACGGTCCCGGCAGGGCAGCCCAGCAACCAAGATAGATCCTCGGGATGGATACTACCGGAGCACAGTCCAGCTTGCCTCGACCTGCACGCCGGGGTAAAGCAGGTCGGGGGGGATTCAGACTTTTATCTCAAACTGCTGCATGACTTTGTCACTAACCACGGCAACTGCATGGAACAGGTGCAACAGCTGCTTGACGACGACCAGATGGAGGCTGCCAGACGCAAGGTACACACGCTCGAAGGGGTGAGTGGCAATATTGGTGCTGCCGCACTGCAGCACAGCGCCGGAGAGATCGAGACGTTCCTAAGACACGGAGAACGTCCACCAGAGGATCTTCTCAATAGGTTCACGCAGTGCTGCGAAGAATTGTTCGAGGAGCTGCAACAAATCCTGCCGGCAGTCCCTAGCGCGGAGCCAGCCGCCGGTATCAGCAGCCCACCAGCAGCAAGGGAGATTGCAAAGCGGCTGGAAGAACTGATCACGGCGCTATCCGCCAGTGAGGCACGCAGCATGTCCCTGTACTCTGACCTGCAGCCATCCCTGCCCAGACTGTTGGGTACCGAGCGTGCCGGACACCTGCAGAGTCTAATCGAAAAATTTGAATATGAAGAAGCTGCGAAGCTTTTGAACGATACATTGGGCAACGGAATGCAGGATAGCTGATTGGGAACCCAGGTCTCTTGTTTTCGATGAATACTGGAGCATCGCACTGAAACAGACAGAAGATGGCATTGGTAGGAAACCATACTTGCAGATTGCCTACAGTCATCATATGCACTAGGATGGAGCCGCATATCCGGATAGGAGGGCAGTGAAGCATGACTCATAGTATGCCTAACATTCTGATCGTAGACGACGAAACCTTCTATCTAGAGGTCTTGGTAAAACTTTTACAGGACGACTATCAAATAACCCTCGCCAAAGACGGCCCAACCGCACTCAAACTCATCGCTGAGAATCCACTGCCTGACCTCGTACTCCTGGACATTCTTATGCCGGAAATGGATGGTTACGAGGTATGCAAACAGATCAAGCAACTGGTGCAGCCCCACTTCGTTCCGGTTATTTTCCTGACCGTAAAAGGCGAAGTGGAAGATGAGCTCAGGGGATTTGAGCTAGGCGCATCAGATTACATCAGCAAACCATTCAGCCCACCAATCGTAGAGGCACGGGTACGCTCACACATCAATCTTGCCAATCAACAGCATCTGCTGGAAAGGGCCGTATCGGAGCGCACAAAAGAGATAGCGCGCACCCGCGACATCGCCATATACTGCATGGCCTCGCTTGCTGAGACCCGTGATAACGAAACCGGAAAACATATCCAGCGGACACAATCCTATGTCAAGTCCTTGGCAGTAGAATTACAAACACACCCAAAGTTCAACAATTACCTGGACGACAAACGGATAGAACTGCTCTACCGCGCCGCACCGCTACACGACATCGGCAAGGTAGGAGTACCGGACCGCGTGCTACTCAAGCCGGGGAAACTTGATGAAGATGAATGGATCGAGATGAAGCGTCACGCTGAATACGGCTTGTTTGCAATTGAGAATGCCGAGAGGGAAATGGGCAATACTCCATTATTGGATATGGCCAAGGCGATCGCATATACCCATCATGAGCGCTGGGACGGCACCGGTTATCCTATGGGGTTGAAGGGAGATGAGATCCCAATCTGTGGCAGACTTATGGCCCTGGCCGACGTGTATGATGCCTTGATCTCAAGACGCGTATACAAGGATGCTTACTCTCATGAGACTGCCGTGGCAATCATTCAGGAGGGTCGTGGCACCCAATTTGATCCTGATGTAGTCGATGCCTTCATGAGCCTTAATGACACCTTCAGAGACATAGCGGAAAACCTGCAGGACGAAGAGGCCGATATGGGATTCACGTAATTATGGAAAAGATTTTAGCCGCGAATAAACGCAAATAACGTATTGCTGAACAGTATGTGCTTGTATGTGATTCAGTGAGCTTATGCCCGCCATACGGGATTACGCCTGTTTGATATATAAGAACTGTAGGCCAGAATAAGCATAGCGTTTCTGACCTACTCAGAAACCAGGTCAATCCAGTGGTCCAGGACGATCCACACCAAATCCCTGCACATAGTCCACTCCGATCTGTGCCAGACGCTGGCGGATCCTGTCATTCTCCACATACTCGGCAATGGTCCTCAGTCCCATGAGATGCCCGATCTGGTTGATGGATTCAACCATGCCACAATCAACCGGATCCTCCAGGATATCCTTCACAAAACTGCCGTCTATCTTGAGATAATCCACCGGCAGGTTCTTCAGGTAGGCGAAGGATGACATCCCGGTTCCAAAATCATCCAGGGCAAAACGGCAGCCCAGTTCCCGCATCTCTCCCATAAAATGGATTGCCTGATCCAGACGACTTACGGCGGCGGTTTCAGTGATTTCGAAACACACCTTCTCTGCCGGTATGCCAAAGACATTTATCTGATCTAAGATGTACTCTTTCAGACCACTATCCCCCAGAGAGTGGCCGGAAAGATTGATGGCACATAGACCCAGGCGTTTTCCCCGTTCCTGGGCCACCTGCAACCATGAGAAAGTGGTATTGATTACCCAGCGATCCAACGCCGGCATCATGGCATAACGCTCTGCTGCGGGGATAAAGGCACCTGGCGGGATATCATTTCCATCCTTATCATGCATACGCAGCAGAATCTCGAAATGATCCCTATCATTCTCAGCCTCAGTCAGAGACATGATGGATTGACGATGCAGATATAGCCTGCCCTCCTCTATGGCAGACTGAATCTCAGAAACCCACTGCATCTCACCCTGACGCTTGGCCACTTCCTCATCATTGGCCATGTGAATATGAACCCGGTTGCGCCCCATATCCTTGGCCACATAACAGGCGGCATCGGCTGCACTCATAACCACATCAATACTATTAGTATCTTCGGTAATTGCTGCGATACCAACGCTCACACCGGCAGCGAAGGTCTTATCGTCCCAGGAGAAACGGAACTCTTTAACCGCTTCACATATCTTTGTAGTAAGAATTTCCGCACGCTCCAGGGAACAGTTTTCCAATAACAGGCCAAACTCATCCCCACCCAAACGCGCCAGGGTATCGCTTTGACGCAGATTCTTCTGCAATAGCTTGGAGATCATCTGCAGCATGGCATCGCCCGCCACATGGCCGCAGGTGTCATTCACGATTTTGAACTGATCCAGATCCATGTAGCACAACACATGGTGTCCCTTATTGATGCGGGCATCTTCCAGGATCTGTTTCAGCTGTTGTTCAAAGGCATAACGGTTCAAAAGCCTGGTTAGTGGATCATGGGTAGCCAGAAAGCTCAGCCGTTGCTCCAAGGCATGACTATCTGTTACATCACGAAACACCGTCACCGCTCCCAGCACAGTATCATCCTCCATGATGGGATAGGCAGAATACTCAACTGGAAATGAGGTTCCATCTTTACGCCAGAATACCTCTTTCTGCACCCGACATGGCGTGCCGGAACGGTAGGCCTCGTACACCGGGCAGTTCTCACTGGGATAAGGCGTGCCATCGGCGTGGCTGTGATGGGTCATGGTATGGGTACATTTACCGATGATCTCATCATGGTCCAGTCCAAACATGCTTAATGCAGACTGATTGATAAAGGTACAGTCGCCATTATTATCTACCCCAAAGATCCCCTCACCCGTCGACTCCAGCAAAAGTGACATCTGGCTGTTCAGCCGCCGCATCTCAATAGTGGATTCACGCAGCCGCTCATGGGTACGCCTATGCTCATAGTTGAGCTTATAGTTCTGGATGGCGAAGGAGACCTCAGAGGCCATTTCATCCAGCAGATGGATAACATCATCGGTAAAAAACCCGCTGTCCTTGGCAAAGACACAGAGTACACCAATAGGTTTTTCATCCTGCCGCAGTGGGAACATCGCTGCCGCTTGAATGGAGTTGTGCTGCATCATCTCTTGCCACTGACCCGACAAACACTCTTCATTGATATCATTACAAATGACTGGCTGATCTCCCTGAATAGCAGACAATATCGGATTAGCTGGATCTATCTTATCTGACGCAAGAGAAAAACACTCATCGGTCAACTCCTGGTCAGAGCTACCGGCCACTATCAGATTTTCCCCCTGCTCATCCAGCAAGCCAATACAGGCCAGGTCCATACCACCGTGTTCAACAGCTATACGACAGGTATCGGCAAACAGTTCAAATTGCGAATCCAGACGGGTAATACTCCTTGAGGTCTGGGACAATGCTGCATACAGGGATCTCTGAATCTCCAAAGCACGCTCGCGTTGCCCAATCCTCTGCGCCATATCATCGAAGGCTACTGATACCTGGGAAATCTCATCATTTCCTGAAACCTTAGCCTGTTTCCCGTAATCACCCCCAGCCATGGCCACTGCAGCCTTCTTGAGCATGCTTATGCGGGACAGTACTGTTCCCTGTAGCAACCAGGAGAGGACAATAAAGGTGATGACAAAGCCCGCAAAATGGGTCAGCGCATTATTCCACATCTGGGCAGTGATTCTTTTTTCTATCATGGCAGCCGGCAGCTTGATACTCATCAAACCACGCAGTTCACCAAGTTTATAGCCGTAGGCCTCGTTGTACCGGTTCCGCACCGTCTCCAGCACATCTTCCTTATCCCCGTGGCACTTCAGGCACTGTTCTTGAATCCAGATGGGCTGAGAGAAATGGTAGTAGGGCTCACCTTCGGCATTGGTAAACGGGACCAGGCGTTCTTTCTCTTTTGGCTGGGCTCGAAAATAGGCCATGGCCTCCAGTTCCAGTTCATCCGCCTGGTTGCCTGGATTGCGTGGCACATCAGATACATTATTGAAACTGAGGCCTGTATCCACCCAGTTGTAGAAGTCCTTGGAGATACGACTGATGGAGTGGGCCGGAAGAAACCCTAGAGTCTTTTTGGTTATAGGTACATTATGCTCAATGAAATGCCTCTGATATACATTGCGCAAGGCCATCAGCATACCGCGCACAGTACGGGCATCATCCCTGATGTCATTGATGACATCAGTCTTGATCTGTTGATGGGAGCTAAACTCGGCCAGAGCAAAATGGCCAAGAAACACGACCGCAACAGTTGCCAGTACTTTGGTTTTAAGCTGCATTTCTTCCTAATGAACCCACGCTAAAAAGATGCAGGCAGGTTTTCCCCTGAGTGCATAGAGATTTATCGGCAGCATGAGGTTATTCTTTATAGATACTAACTTGAATAGGAACAAAACCAATTTTCCAATCAAATATCAGACAGTTATCCAAGCAACAGCTCCGGAAAACCAGTATGATTATTTGTATATTCCATGGATCATAGCAGATAAACAGGACCAGATTTAATTCATGCATTTCCTTTGTGGTGATATTGGGGGAACCAAGACCAGGCTAGCCATCCTGAAGCTGGATAACCAGACGGTTAATCCTGTGGCTGAAAACAGTTATTCCAGTACAGATTTCAGTTCGCTTACGGAAATCATATCTGAGTTTACCAGCCAGTTGGAACAGCCAATTCAGGCCGCCGCATTTGGTGTGGCTGGTCCAATCCTCAGGGGACGCTGCAAAACTACAAATTTACCATGGATTATTGACACCAATACCATTGAACAGGAGCTAAGAACCCCATCCGTGCACCTGATAAATGACCTGGAAGCTACTGCCTGGGGAATTGAAATGCTCACGGAAGACGAAATTCATACCCTGCAAACCGGCTCAGAAAACCCTGTGGGAAACCGTGCTGTCATAGCTGCCGGAACAGGACTGGGGCAGGCTGGGATACTGTGGGATGGCACAGATTATAATCCGTTTGCCACCGAAGGTGGTCACTGTGACTTTGCTCCCGGCAATGCTATTGAAGCTGAATTGCTTGCCTCTCTGCAACAGAATGAAACCCAGGTCTGCTGGGAAGACCTGTTGTCTGGCCCTGGCCTGTGCGCGATCTATAGTTTCCTGTTGCAGCGGAACAATAGCCCAGTACCAGACTGGTTCCAGCAGCAGATGCTCGGCGGCGATCCAGCCGCAGAGATATCAAACCGGGCCAGTGAAAATGACGATCAGCTTTGCATAACAGCTATGGAGATATTCGCACGCCTATACGGCGCTGAAGCAGGGAACCTGGGCTTAAAGATGATGGCGCGAGGGGGTGTCTATCTGGGTGGTGGTATTGCACCGAAAATACTGGATTGGTTGCAAACTCCAGTATTTCTCCAGGCCTTCCGGAATAAGGGCAAGATGCAACAGCTTATGGAATCTATGCCTATAAGGGTGATATTGAATGACCGGGCCGCACTCTACGGCCCAGCCATCTATCTGCGCGAAAAACTGCTCAGAGATTAGTCTGAATCCTCACCCTTATATTTGTCATCTTCAGCCTGTTGCTGGCGGGAAATCTCAGCCTGACGCCGCGCCTCCCACACCTCTTCACGCTCCTTGGTCCGCTTCTCCCAGGCACCATCCTTTTCCGGGATGCTGCGTTCGCCGAAGAAGGCCTGTTTCATGAACTTGGCACCAAACTGCATCAGCGGCACATCCTCTTTCTCGAAGGTTTCGTATACCGTATCTTCAAGATCATAGGTGGCTCTGAAGGCATCACTCAATACAAAACGGCGAAACCGGTCCATATCGTAGGAGCACATGAAGAACATCTGCAGGGTACTCTCTGGCAGA
>JANQEV010000086.1 GCA_028278145.1 Chromatiales bacterium
CCCTGTTCATTGGTAACCTGGGAGACAGGATCGCCTACGGCTCGAGTGCGTTTTATGGCGACTGGGGGGATGTGGGCAAGATGCTGCGCTCTGATGTAAGGAAGATGCAACTGGCTTTGGAAAAGAAGGGTTACGATGTGGGTGGTGCCGATGGTCTGCCAGGGTATAAAACCCGCCGCTCCATCGGGGAGTGGCAGAAGAAAAAAGGGCTTATACCCAGTTGCTTTCCCACCTCTAAACTGGTGTCGAAACTGCGGTAGGGCCTGTTAACACTATGTAGAAACCCAGCGTTTGCTCTCAAATGAGGCCAGACAAGGCGCACAGAGTGCAGTTTGGTTGTTCCAAATAAACGATGTGCAACGCCGCATGGTCTTATTTGAGAGCCAACCCGAAGGGACGGGGCCATTTCCCACATGACTGTGTTGCACTTTCGCTTATGTACAGCAAGTACACGGCGCTTAGTGCGCCTGGTCCTGTGAAAAATGGTCTCCGTCGATGAATATCTACATAATGTTAACAGGCCCTATCTGATGTTACTGATTACATCCCGCACTGCTGCGGTCAGGGTGTGCAGATCTTTATCGTTCATGATATAGGGCGGCATCAGGTAGATCAGACGTCCAAACGGGCGTACCCACACTCCTGCTTCAATAAATGCAGGTTGCACAGTTTTCATATCTACCGGCTCTGCCATCTCCACTACGCCGATAGCCCCCAGTACCCTCACATCTGCGACTGTTTTCAGCTCTCTGCAAGGTACCAGTCCCTGATGCAGGTTGATTTCGATCTTGGATACACGGGTGTGCCATGGTGAGTCAGTGAGCAGGTGCAGGCTGGCCAGGCCAGCAGAGCAGGCCAGGGGATTGGCCATAAATGTAGGGCCATGCATGAAGAGACCAGGATCTCCACTACTGATGGTTTCGCTGATCTCCCTGGTGGTTAAGGTTGCTGCCAGGGTCATGTAACCACCGGTTAGAGCCTTACCAACACACATAATATCTGGTGAGATGTCGGCATGTTCGCAGGCAAACATCTTCCCGGTGCGTCCAAAGCCGGTTGCGATCTCATCCAGGATCAACAACACATCATGTTTATCACACAGTTCACGTACCCGTTTCAGGTACTCCGCCGAATAGAAACGCATGCCACCAGCACCCTGTACTATAGGTTCCAGAATTACGGCCGCGACCTGTTTATGATTTTCTGCCAGGCGCTGGGCAAAGGGGGCAATATCCCCATCACTGCAAGCTGTATTAAAACCACAGGCAGGTGCATCTACAAACAGCTGTTGTGGCAATACTCCTGAGAAGATGGAGTGCATACCGTTTATCGGATCACATACTGACATGGCGCCGAAGGTGTCACCATGATAGCCGTTACGGATGGTAAGAAATTTCTGTTTCTCCGGGTGCTTTTTGGCATGCCAGTACTGCAGGGCCATCTTCATGGCTACTTCCACTGAAACGGAGCCAGAATCAGCAAAGAATACAGTCTGTAGTGGTACCGGAGTTAGCTCCACCAGCTTGGCTGCAAGTTCCACTGCCGGTTGGTGGGTTAAACCACCAAACATGATATGGGACATGCGTCCCAGTTGCTCCTCAATAGCGCGGTTCATTTGCGGATGGTTATAGCCATGGATGGCGCACCACCAGGATGACATGCCATCCAGTAGCTCACGCCCATCAACCAGCCGTATCCTTACACCTTGTGCGGACTCTACGGGAAATATGGGCAGGCCAGAGCCAATGGAGCTGTATGGGTGCCAAACCAGGCTGTTATCCAGCGCCATTATCTGTTCTTGGTTCATGCTCATGGTTGTCTTATATCCCGAGGTTGAGTTTAGTGTGCATATTATAGGCTATAGGTCTACGCTCCTATGTTAAAAACCACCATGAATGGTCTCTGAGAGTGATATTCAACTATGGGCTGGCAGCTAGTGAGGAAAAAGGGCGTCAGCCACCAATCCGATGGAAGAGGGATAAAAAATGGCTGGTGACTGGCCAGAACTTACTGATAGATGGGGACTGCCGGGGGAGTACTGAATTCCGGTTCAAACCCTAAGAGTAAACAGGAAATATCAGTCTCTCCCAACAGCGAGGGAATTAAACCAAGTAATTTACTAGGAATCATTGATAATTCTCATTCTCCAGGTAGAATTTAAGGAGATGTTGGTTTTTCCCTCTTCAAATGTAGGTAGTTAGCCTCATCAGAAAGCCTGGGGAATTAAGTTCCTTGAGGTGCAGACTCACGGTAAATCACAGGTTTTATATGAAGATAGCGGTATTATCTGATGTGCACGGCAATCTACCGGCACTTGAAGCGGTATTGGAGGATATCGCCCGCTGGGTGCCGGATCAGGTAATCGTAAACGGTGACCTGATCAACCGTGGTCCATCCAGTCACCAGGTTCTGCAACTGTTGTTACAACAATGTCCAGAAAGCACATTTCTGAAGGGTAACCATGAGTCATTTGTCCTGGCCTGTGGTTTGGATGAGGAACCAAGGAGCGGGCCTATATATGAGATACGTCGCTTCGCGCACTGGACACATGAACAGATGGGTGAGGAGATGGAGCGAATCGCCCGGTGGGGTGACTCTCTAGACCTCGATGATTTAGATGGCGGCAGTCTGCATGTCACTCATGGAACCCGTCTGGGAAATCGTGATGGGATTAGCCCAAGGACAGAAGACCATGAACTTCCAGCCAAGCTTGGCGATCCACGTGATCTGTTTGTTACCTCCCATACCCACTGGCCATTAGTGCGAAAATTCAATGATACCCTGTTGGTGAATAGCGGCTCGGTTGGTTCACCTTTTGATCGTGACCATCGTAGCTGTTATGCACAACTGAGTTTTTCCCGTGGTCGCTGGCGGGTAGAAATTGTGCGGCTGGATTATGACTGGTCTCAGACTGAGAGAGATTATGTGGAAACTGGTTTTATAGAGGCAGGGGGACCCATAACCAGAGTTATGTTGATGGAACTACGCTATGCTCGTGGCATGATTGCCCCCTGGATGCGTAACTATGAGGCCGCAGTATTGCGGGGTGACATAACACTGGAGCGGTCGGTGGAACTGCATCTGGAACAGATGCTGGGAAGCCAGTCCAGAAAGAAGACCATAGCTATCTAGCAGATCTGGCTGGTTAGTCCCTATCAGTTAAGTGACGGGTAAACAGAGTTCTGCAGCTGATGAATATTCTGTTCGTACCAGCGTGGACTGATAATAAAAGCCGAAACCATACAATTGCACTATGCTTGAGCAAACAATCATCTAAGAAGGGTGTATTATTAGATTGATGTCACATTGGAATGTGGCACATGTCCATCCTGGGATTAGCTTGGGGGTGTTCTGGTTGTGGAAGGTTTTGAAGAACTAAAAATAAATACTTCTACCTACCAGTGGTCGGTCCGGGTTATTTCTATCCTGAAGCGGCTACTTAGTGTCAACATCAAGATGCATCATGATGAAGGGCAGGTGGCAGATGGTGAGATCTTCCTGTTCAATCATTTTGCCCGCTTTGAGACCTTTATCCCCCAATACCTCATCTATCAGGAGGACGGCTCCTACTGTCGTTCTCTGGCGGCGGAAGAGTTTTTCGATGAGGATGATGGCTTCTCCAGCTATCTTCTGAGCGTCGGAGCCGTACCCAATAAATATCCCAGACTGATGCCTTTTCTGGCTGGAGAGATCCTGCGTGGCCGTAAGGTCATCATCTTCCCTGAAGGCGGTATGGTGAAGGACCGTCGGGTGCATGACCGTAAGGGGCGTTACAGTATCTACTCCAGAAGTGCCAAGGAACGTAGAAAGCACCATACCGGAGCTGCAGTACTCTCACTTAAGGTGGATCTGCTCAAACAATCCATCCGCAACTCATTTGACCGGGGTGATGATAAGAGTATCGACAACTGGCTGAACATCCTGGAGCTAGAGGACAGGAGCGCCCTGCAGGCAACAGTGCAGCGAAAATCAACCATTGTTCCCGCTAACATTACTTTCTATCCAATGCGGGTGGGGGATAACCTGCTACGGCGTGGGGTTGAGTTGTTTAATAAAGGGATAAGTAAACGTCTCTCTGAGGAGTTGTTGATAGAGGGGAATATCCTGCTCAAGCATACAGATATGGATATTCGCCTGGGTGATCTGATTCACACCGATGAGTACTGGAAGAGATGGGAGCGTCTGGTTACCCGGCGCTGCAGCAACTGCATCAAGAGCCTGGATGACCTGTTGGTGCCAAACCCATCCAGGAGCAGCATGGAAAGACGTTACCTGTCTGCTCGAATCCGACATAACTCTGAGAAGTTACGTGATTGCTATATGCGTGGCATCTATGAGGAGGTGACCATTAACCTGAGTCATCTCGCCTCACTGATAATCTATTCACACCTGGAAAAAGGGATACAGGATGTAGACTATGATGCCTTTCATCGCATGCTGTATCTGGCGGTTAAGTATGCCCAGGCACTACCACATATAAATCTGCATCGTAGTCTGAGGAACCCAGGGGCCTACGCAGAACTTCTGGCCGGCAAATGTGAAGGACTGGATCAGTTTATTAATACATCATCTCAGCTGGAGCTGGTAGAGCTTGAAGGTGGTCGCTATCGTTTTATGCCAAAGCTATGTGCTGAGCATGATTTTGACGTGATACGCACCGAAAACATGGTTGAGGTTTATGCCAATGAAGCCAAGCCTGTACAAGGAATAGAATCGGTAGTGGAGAAGGCTGTGGCCGATTCGGTAGATCCGGATGCAAAAGAGATTGCCAGGTTCAGGTTCAGTGATATGCAGATATCCCATAAATGGGATCGTGAGATTTTCTATAAACCGCAATATGCTGAGATCAACCAGAAGGAGACTGCAACAGAGAGGAGTGATCCTTTCTTTATCCTGCCTGAGCATCATAAAGATCTGGGAGTGATTCTAACCCATGGCTTTTTAGCTACCCCGGCTGAGGTGCGGGAGTTTGGTGAACAGCTTTCAACCCATGGTTACCCGGTGGTAGGTCCGCGATTGAAGGGGCACGGTACCTCTCCCTGGGATCTGCGTGAATGCAGTTGGGAGGAGTGGTTGGGGTCAGTACGCCGGGCATATGAAATCATGTCTGCCCACTGCAGCCAGATATGCCTGGTTGGCTTCTCCTCTGGCGGAGCACTTTCACTGCTTCTGGCATCAGAGCAGCTGGATGGGCTGACCGGCGTGGTGACCATCTCAGTACCCATCAAGTTTATGAATAAGAACATGGTATTCGTTCCACTGCTGCATACGGCCAACAAGCTGGTGAGTTGGGTGCCATCATATGAAGGGATAATGCCGTTCAGGCACAATGACAATACCGAACACCCAAACATCAACTACCGTTCCATGCCAGTACACGCGCTATCTGAACTGCGCCTGATGGTTTCTGAGCTGGAGGAGAGGCTTAAGGATGTGCACTGTCCAGCTCTGATACTTCAGGCTGATAGAGATCCTGTGGTTGATCCTGAGAGTGCAGATATTGTCATGGACAAACTTGGTAGTAGTGACAAACGCCTGGAGATTATACCATCCACCCGTCATGGCACACTGTATGAGGATATTGGAGACACCAGAAAGCTAATATTTGATTATCTAGAACAATTGAGTGAGTAGTTAGGACAGATCATGCATAGGTTACTGAGACATGTGTGTAAGCAGGCTGCTGTGGTTACCAGCATACTGTCACTGTCTCTCCTTGTTGCCTGCTCCAGCACTCCAAGTGAGGAGGCCATTCATCAGCTAATTCAGGATGGGATAAACATGGCCGAATCCCATGACGTTAGAGGGATGATGGAGCTACTTGAGGATGGCTTTATTGCCGGTCCTGGTCATCATCAAAAGAGAGAAGTGAGAGGAATACTCTTTGTAATGCTCAAGAGATACGGGAAATTTCGCATTATGCATCCCCGGCCATCAATTACATTATCTGATGATGAACAGAGTGCCATTGTGAAAATGAATTTTCTTATTGCCAGAAAACAGCAGCTGTTCCCGGAACTGGAACAGCTCTACAAGGAGCCTGTGGCCTGGTTGGAGACCGTGGATAAGAATGCAGACCTATACACACTCTCAATGGAACTGGGGGCAGGGTCAGGAGAGTGGTTGCTGAAGAGGGCTAGGATAACCAGATTTACTCGTCCCCATGGCAGCTTGTAGGCAACAGATTTATGCCGGCCAGACCAAGAAGTTGGCATATGATAACGCCAGGTTTCGAAAAGAAAACAACTGGGTTAGAATCAAATCAATCCAATAAGAATAGTTTGGCCTATGACACTAGCCAGGTTTATCGTTAAGCACTGTTACCGCATTGATGATTCACCCAGGTATAAACGGGTGAAACGGTTCTTTTATGATCTGATTGAAAATCCCCGTTCTGCCATACGTCCCTACTTTGATGTATTCATGATCCTGCTGGTCCTGGCCAGTGTGTTCATGCTGATGTATCAGGTAAAGGTGGATATGGGAGAGTTTGGTACCACATTTGAGCTGTGTGCCGTTTCTATTTTTCTCACCGAGTATCTCCTGCGTCTGTGGTTGTACAACGATGTTCACAGCATATTTATCGAGCACTTTGAACGGGCAGAGTTTGTAGACAAGCCCTTCAAACTTGGGCCGCCAGTGAAAGAGGTAATCCGCAAGAAGTGGGATTACATGACTACACCTCTGGCAGTTATTGACCTGTTAGCAATTATACCCAGCTATAGGCCGCTACGTTTTCTGCGTCTGTTTCTACTGTTTCGTCTGTTTAAACTATTTCGCTACGCCAGAAGCATCAATGAATTTGCCAAGGTGCTTACGGAAAAACGCTTTGAGTTTTACACCCTGGCTATTTTTCTGGCCTTCGTGGTCTTTACCTCTGCTTCCGCAATCTACTTCTTTGAGGCCAAGGTAGAAGGTGGACAGATCGATAACTTTTTTGATGGTATCTATTGGGCCCTGGTTACCATCTCTACGGTGGGTTATGGCGATATTACACCGCAAACCACAGAAGGCCGGATGATAACGCTGGTGCTTATTATCTGCGGTATAGGTGTTATCTCTTTTACCACCTCGGTTATCGTCACCGCATTCAGTGAAAAGATGAATGAGATGCGTGACAACCGGGTGTTTGCTGAACTGGAGAAGCGCAAAGGGCAACACATCATTATTTGCGGTTTTGGTCGAGTCGGTCAGGTGGTGGCAGAGCGGCTGTTTCAGGACCGCGATCCTTTTGTGGTAATAGACTCGGAAATAGAGAATGTTAACCGGGCAAAGAAGATGGGTTATCTAGTTATTCATGGCAATGCAGATGATAGTGAACTGCTTGAGCAAGCGGGAATTCGGGATAAGGCCAAACAGATAATATGTCTGACCGATAGCGATGTAAGCAATGTATATATCACCCTGACCGCCCGTTATCTCAATCCGGAAATTGAGATCATCTCCAGGGCCAACCGTGAACACACACTAAAGAAACTCTATCAGGCTGGTGCCAACCAGACTGTGGCTCCATTTGAAGTGGTGGGGATGATTGCCGGTGAATATATCGGACAGCCCGTTGCGTTCGAAGCCCTGCATGGTGTGTTGTCAGGACATGAGGGTATTGGTCTGGATACGGTAGCAGTACATTCAGACACACTGCTAGATGGGACCAGGATTGGAGAGATAGATTTCTCTGCAAATAAACTGATCCTGTTTGGTGTGATAAGTCGCAGAGAAGCGCTGCTTGATGGCCTGACCTCAGTCTATGAGCTATCGGATCGTCGGCTGCACTTTAATCCCCAGGCAGATTTCCTGTTGTCTGGTGGTGATGTTCTGGTGTTGATTGGGCATAGGTTCAGTATTGTGCACTTCAAGGACAGCCTGGAGAGTGGTGTACTCAATGGATAAAGAGAAGATAATCATTTTCGGTTGTAACTCTCTCAGTATTGCAGTGGCCTCAGAACTGAAAGACAGGGTTGGCGAACTACTGTTTGTCGCCCAGGACAAGGCCTGTATAGAGTCAATGGCAGAGCATGGGTATAACGCCCTGGAGGTAGACTATACAGATGATGACAAACTGAGAGAGTTGGGAATAGGACAGGATGTATCGGTGATCTTTGCCTTCTCTGAAGTGGATTCCAGAAATGTATTTCTAACCATATCTGCTCGAGATATTGATCCTGAAGTAAAGGTAATAGCCCTGACCCAGTCAGATGATTCGGCAAACAAACTGCGTGCAGCCGGAGCCAGTAAGGTGATTGACCCGTATGAAATCAGTGGTCGCAAGATATACGATATGCTGAAGCGCCCACTAATTGCAGAGACTATTGAAAATGTTGTATTTGGCCAGAGTTGCCTAAATCTCTCTGAACTGACAGTGGATAAAGACTCATTCCTGGATGGAAAGCGCTTGGGGACATTAGAGCTTTCCAGACATTATGATCTGGTATTGATCGGCGTGGTGGACAAGGAATTGGGGGATGAATTTATCTTCTTAAGTAGTGGAACAGATCATAAGCTGGACCAGGGGGATGTGCTGGTAGTTGTGGGTCCGCCAGAGGAGATAGAACGTTTGCGACAGGATGCAGCTGCTTGATTCCTAATGCAAATTAAAGCCCGCCTGAAAAATAATCCAAAGCGATATTAAAGTTCTGTGTCAGGCTGTCGAATTAGTGTTTTATAGGTCAGAGGTTCCTTAGGTAACCAATCAGTTAATCAACTCAGAGTAGGGAGTCATATATGGCGGTTGAAAGGCGGGTTGCTGAAGCTTCGTCAGTACGTGCTTTTTTTCAGGACCAGTGGCAGTACTTGACTGAACTGTTGGGTGTGGATGCAGATGGCTATGTACCTGGCGTATCAGACAGTCAGTCCCTGGGAGAGGCTGTGGATATGGTGGTGCAGGGTACCGATTCCCGGGTACGTGCTGTTAGCAGTTATAAAAAACGTTTGCGTTCAGGTACCAGAGTGCTATTGGAGCATATCGATAGCATGGTCAACCATATGCCGGAACCTCTCAAGCTGTCTCGTCATAATTTTGTGTATGATCCTCAGGTCAGTGCTTTTTTCTCCAGTATGGACGAGATAGAAAAGCTCTGTTTCCAGAATCATGATATCAATCGGTTTATCGCTAAAGCACATACCACAGATACCGGGTCATTCTATGCGTTGCTGTTTGTGAAGTATCTGGAAAAGGATATTTATGGAAATGAACTTCAAGGCGACATTGTGCAGCGTGATGTCAAACAGACCCAGGTAATATTTACCGGTCATAGATTCATCGCTCCATCCAGAAATGGTATAGAAATACGTCAGGCTTTGAAGCAAGTGCTGTTTGAAAATGTTATTGAGCACCTCAAGATGGTATTGACCCGCCTGCGTCATGAAGAGGCACAACAGACAACAAGTGTTGTCGTTGACACATCTGGGGTGCAATCACTCAATAACCCAGTGGAGTATTTAAACACATTGGTTGAACTGCTTGAGCTGCCACTGGATCTTGTGCGCTTGCAAGAGAGTACAGTTAGACTAAATAAAATGGGTATGAAACTCTCCGCTGGTGATGACACCAATGGGGAGGAAATTCGTCTCAATCATCTGGAGATTGGTGAGGACTATACTGGCCTGCTGATGCTCACAGAAATACCCTGGGACAGCATCAGTAGATAGATTTCTTAGCATATACTCTACTTCCTCACTCGGAACCCATGGAACGATGTACCTGCCAGGTAGATTTCTATCCGAAACACGGCTCATTGTAGTACAAGCAGCTATACTCTAGTCATATGCTATCTATATCCAGGCTGTAACAAATAATAGCAACAAGAATAGAGGCAGGATGCTTGTTACATAATGAAACAAAGACGCGACATACGTTCGATTCTGATCAAAAACCTTCTCCTGTTTCTGGTGATTGCGGCCATTGTCTGGATGTTTCTGGTTGATTGGAGTACCCGCAGCCTGTTTATGAAGGGTATGGAAGATCACTCTGAAGCAGTGGCAGAGATCGTAAGGGCCGGTCTTACCTCACATATGAAGGCGAATATCATGGATAAGCGCAGCTTTTTCCTTGATGAGATCAAGAGTGCTGAGAATATTCGCAGCCTGACTATTGCCAGATCCGAGCAGGTCAATCAGCAGTATGGTGCTGGGCTGGCATCTGAGCGCCAGATTGACACTTTTACCAAACAGGTATTTGATTCCAAAGAGCCACTATTCATGGTCAACGGCCTTAAAAAAGACCCTGTCATGCGCGCCATTATTCCCTATGTGGCAACCAGTAGTGGTGAACTTAATTGTATGAGCTGCCATAAGGTAGCAGAGAATGCTGTCCTGGGGGCTGTGGATATCCAGATCGGTATTGGCGAGTATCGTGACCGTGGTTTGTTCAATCAACTGGTGATATTTGCCACGTTTACCATTTTTCTATTTCTAATCGTCAGTTACACCTTTAACTCGATCCAGCGTATTATTTCCCAGCCTTTGGAATCTATTATCGCGCGCGCCCGTGAGGCGTATTATAAAAGGCGGCCTATAGACCAGGCGGAGTTTGAGAGCCTTGAGCTAAAGAGTATTGCTAAGGAGATAAACCTCTTCAACCAGGAGCTGGTAAAGAGTCATGATCAGTTGGAAGAAAAAAATATTGAACTGCTACATCTCAATGAAGAGATCGAAAGTACCCTTAAAGAGACAATATATACCATAGGCCTGATTGAGGCTCATCGCTCTGATGAGACCAATTACCATACCAAGCGCGTAACCGAGTATTGCAGGCTGCTGGGTGAATTGGCTGGATTGAGCAAACGCGATGTCTATGTGCTGCATACTGCATCGCCATTGCATGATATCGGCAAGCTGGCTATTCCTGATTCGATTTTGAAAAAATGCAGTCCACTTGATGAACGGGAGTATGAGGTCATCAAGAGCCATCCTGAAATCGGGTATGAGATGCTACGACATTCGGATCGGGAGATATTGAAGATGGCAGCAATAATTGCCCGGCAGCATCAGGAGAAATGGGACGGAACTGGCTATCCACAGGGCCTGAAAGGGGAGGAGATTCACATCTTTGGCCGGATTGTATCCCTGGTGGATGTGTTTGATGCACTTTCTATGCGTCGTTGTTACAAAGAGGCGTGGCCGCTGGAAGACGTGATAGAACACATCCGCGAGGAGAGTGGGAAGCAGTTTGATCCTGGTCTGGTGACGCTGTTTATCAGTAACATCGATGCATTTATGGAGATTCGCAAACGCTACCATGCTGGTAAGTCAGATTGACCGGTAACCATCTCATTGTGTAAGCATCTCCGTTTTCAGCTTTACCCAAACATCATCAATGGCATCCACTATCTTGTTAGCTCCCCGTGTATTTGTCTTGAGGATAAGCCGGTATTGAAAGCATAAAAGGCAACCACCAGGCAGTCTTCTTCTCCTGAATATCATCCACTGTTAACTAGTCAGGACACCTTGTTGACAAGGCAAATGCGAATGATTATCATTAACGAAAGAGTTAGCCATTAGGGAGGGAAGATCATGCAGCTGTGTATTGACGCCTGGTTGGAGCGCAAGGATCCAAGGATTCGCCTGTATGACAGTGACACCGGGTTAGAAATCGTATGCCTAGGGCCGAATGAGGTTAGGGAAATGGTGGAATCTGGAGATATCTGCCTGAGTGATGTTGATAACGAGGCGCCCTGCAGTGAGTTGATTGACCTATTACAGGATCGGATTGCAAGACATAGGGATCCAACCAGCCTGCGCCTGGCTCTGTATGGACTTACACGCAAAAGAGCTGATAAGCACACAGTCGGCCAATTGTCGGCATAGGAAGTTTGCGTGTGTGACATAACGACGAAGAAAAAGCTCAGTTTTAAGGCTCCTGCAAAAAAAGGCCGTATGAAGCTCTGGGAGTTGAAAGAGCATTTTCTATGCCCAATCCTGGGTACATGCCTCTCGATGAACGAATTGCGGAAAGTCCTGCGCCAGTCAGGAGTTACCATGCAAACTCAGGCCACAGATTACGATCTGCACTCAGCAATGGTACATGCATCTGGAGAAAAGAGCAGGGCAGCACGCAATCTAAACAAGATGCTGGATCGCAAGTATGAACGTTGGATTCAGTTGCTGGCCAAGTGCAGTGACAATGGTGAACTGGAACAGCACTGGAAGGATGCCATGGGCAGTGGTGATATAGCAGGATGTTTCTGGGCGGTAATGACCCATCCTCTATCCAGTGGTGATCTTATCCGGACGGCCTATGAAGATGTCCACATGCTGTCCCATATACAGGGGGCCTCCAACCGGGCTGATATGAAACGTCTGAAGTTTTTGGAGACTGAGGTAGCACAGTTGATGGAGACGGTAAATAAGACGCGGTGTAACCATAGTGAACAACTGAAGCAGCGGGATGAGCTTATCCGCCGGCAGGAGCATGAGATTCTGAAACTCGTTTCCAGGCAGACACAACAGAATAATCTACAGATAGAAGATGTTTTCAAGGACGAATTGCGTAAACAGAAGCAGGCTGCTGAAAAACGTGCCGACTGGGCAGAGGAACAGCTGGCACAGCGGGAGATGCAGATGGCTCAACTGCAGGAAGAGATGAGGGGTCTGAAAGAACTGCTGCTAGAGACACGGGAGGAACATGCGGCCATGGAGCAGACACTGTCCATGGTGCTTGCGGACAGAGATACCGGACCGGAGCAGGCGTCAGGCCTGGATCTGGATGGCAAACGTATTCTCTACGTTGGTGGACGTTCCACTCTCACTTCCCATATGCGCGCCATGGTGGAGGCGCACAACGGCATGTTTCAGCACCACGATGGTGGGATTGAGGACAGCAAGAGCAGACTGAAGTGTCACTTGGCGGGTGCTGACATGGTTTTCTGTCCCATTGATTGTATTAGCCATGATGCCTGCCTGCGGGTTAAACGACACTGTCAGCAGCAGTCAAAGCAGTTTATCCCTCTACGCAGTTCGGGTCTCTCTACCTTTACTGCAGGACTCAGGCTGCATACTGCTCAGGCGGTCGGTGCTGTGGAGATGTAGCAAAGATGTGACTACATGGATAACAGTATTAAAGCGGAAGTAACATTCAACAAAAATGGAGATGTCTAAATGACAGCAACAGAGACAAGCAAGATTGAAAAAATGGATGAAACACTATCTTTTCTGATGAGCAGGTTTGCAGTACACCAGTCCCAGTGGCAGATAGAAGCTATTGTGGAACATCTACAGATGTTGGTAGAGCTTACCAGGGGTTACCAGCAGAAACGCTATGCTGGACTGTTAGCTATCTGGCGAAACATCCATGACACTACTGAGCTGGAGAAAAGCGCGTTGAACAAGCATGGTTGGCGGGTCAGCCTGATGGGGATGCTGGACTCCAGACGTAGCAAGGAACGAATGGCAGTAGGGTATTAATATGACCAATCAAAAACCAAATTCCATATTCTATGCCTTTCTACCTCAGGTCATGACAGTTGGATTGATGTTGCTGTGGCTTCTTTCACAGGCGCAATAAAACTCGCTCGAAATTATTTTTTGCTAAGAGAATATTAAATTACACCAGGTGTAGATTATAAAGGGGGCTTTGGCTCTCGTTTTTCTTTTCGGAAGAGGAGGCTGAATCTCTATTGACATTTTTCAATGAAGCACCCTTTTGATTGCTATATAAAAACCCCCCGGAAAAATGAAATAGCCACTTCCTTTGTGAGATAGGGTCTGAAACAGCTGGTCTTCGTAAGCAATCATCATTGAGATTCATGAACAAGAAAAGTAAATATGTTATTCCTGTCCATGTGATTGAACAGGTTGCTAATTGTAATAAGGACATGGCCTGTATGACAGATCATGACTATCAGCTTTGCGATGCGAAACACTCCTATGCCGACCCAAGATTTACGGTCATTTCCTGTAAATCGCCTGACCGTAACTGTAATTACAGATTATTTTCAAATAGCACATATCTATGCGCCTGCCCGGTTAGGGCATATATCTTCAAATGGTACGGCGAATAACTAGCCAAGCCTGTATATACAAAAACAACGCTCTCCCCTGTTTCTTAGGCAACTCAAATGATATTCGTACAATACGTGCGACCTGTTGGTTTGAGGGATCTGATAAAAATATACGCTATATTTAATTAGTAACGTTCTGATGAGATATCTTCCCAGGGGGTAATTTATGAAAAGTCTATTTCTAGTTTTGGTGCTATGCCTGGCTTCATTTGCTATTGTAGATGGTGTAGAAGAGAAAGTGCACAACAAAAATAGTACGACTCATATCAATAACCATCTGGTAAAAGTATTGAATATAGCGGCTGCCCAAGGGCCACTATGCAGTGATGGCTCCCGTTGCGATGCAAAATATAACTATTGCTGTGATATTAGGGGAATACCAACCTGTGTATATAAGTTGTCTGACTGTCGCGAATAATTAGATTCATTGTAGTCACGATTCTAGACGCCCCGCTATGGTTCGCCCTGGTGGGGTTTGTTTATAGTAGTGACATGTTCAGTGCTAAGCAGCTATGACAGCTATAATTCCATCATGTGCGGTCGTTTCTATCTTGATAGTCCTACTGAGTACCTCCAAGAGGTGTTTAATGTCGAAAGTAGCCTATTAATTACACCGAGATTTAACATAGCACCTACTCAAAAGATTATTGTGGTTCGACATCGCGATCATGTCCGGGAATTGGTACAGCTGCGTTGGGGATTAATACCATCCTGGTCAAAAGAGGCAAAATCTAACTACAGCATGATCAATGCCAGGGCTGAAACAGTGGCCGAGAAGCCTGCCTATCGTGCTGCATTCAAGAAACGCCGCTGTCTGATTCCTGCCTCTGGGTTTTACGAGTGGAAACCAGATAAAAGCGGGAAACAGCCGTATGCTATCTGCAAATCAGATGGTAGCTTGATGGCTTTTGCTGGACTGTGGGAGCATTGGGAAGGTGATAGTGATGTTATTGAGTCATGTTCTATCATCGTTACCGAGGCTAATGACCAGGTGAGGACTGTACATGATCGTATGCCGGTAATCTTACAGCCAGATACTTTCAACCAATGGTTGGATGAAGAGGCAACAGCTGATGGATTACAGGATTTATTGCTACCGTCTTCAGTAAAACTAGACATCTATCCAGTTTCCAAGAAAGTGAACAGTCCCAGTTATGATTCAGCAGAGCTGCTTCAGCATTTTGGTAGTTAGTGGACTGCCCTAATAGCCCCATCCTACCCTTGATGAGTCTTGTCTTTGCAAGTATAGGCTGGGAACGACGCAAAGCCGCGTAACTTACATCTCAACACCACCCCGCTAGGGTGACGCATATAAGCCAGAAATAAAAAAAGGGTTACGAAATATCGTAACCCTTTGTTTCTTAAGTGGTGCCGAGGAGAGGACTTGAACCTCCACGGGCCAAAGCCCACTAGCACCTGAAGCTAGCGTGTCTACCAATTTCACCACCTCGGCAAACGCCAGATTGCTAATAAAATACAACCACAACCTTGCGAGACGGCGAACTTTACCGTTACCTGGTTTAGTTGTCAATGGCTCTACCCTATAGATCAAACGAATGATCACTCTGTTGCATTAGAGCTGTTACAGAGTATCGCCATGACCGTTACACCGTCTTCTTACCACTGATGTTTATGATTTCTGCAGCTATTGGGACAGGTGCTGTGTTCAGAGGTTACAATACAGTATTAGACGCCTACCAAGGATTATTGATTGTGACAAAAGGTTCATCCTCTAAGGGTGCCAGAGATTTAGATCCCCACCGTGCCCGCGAGTCAAAAAAGTACCAAAATCCCATTCCCAGCAGAGAGTACATTATGGCCCACCTTGAAGAACAGGGTGTTCCCATGTGGCGCAGTGATATGGCTGAGCAGCTTGGTCTGGAGTCTGAGGAGGACATAGAGGCCCTGCGCAGGCGCCTGAATGCCATGGAGCGTGATGGCCAGCTGGTGCGCAACCGACGTGGTGCTTTCTGCCTAGTGAACAAGCGAGACCTGATAGCTGGAAGAATAATTGCCCATCCGGACGGGTTTGGGTTTCTGAAACCGGACCAGGGTGGAGAGGACCTGTTTCTGACCCCCAGGCAGATGCGTAGGCTGTTGCATGGTGATCGTGCTGTGGTGCGTCTGGTAGGGGTAGACCATAGAGGCCGCAGGGAAGGGGCCTTGGTGGAGATCCTGGTGCGGGCCAATCACAAGGTGGTAGGCAGATTGCACATAGAGATGGGACTCGGTTTTGTGCAGCCGGACAACAAGCGTCTGCATCAGGAGATTGTTGTCCCGGAAGCGGAATGGAATGGAGCCAGCCACGGCCAGATCGTGGTGGCCGAGATAGTAGAGCAGCCTACCAAGCGTACTCAACCGGTTGGGCGCATTATCGAGGTCATGGGTGAGCACATGGCCCCGGGTATGGAGATAGAACTGGCCATACGTAGTCATGAGTTGCCAGTGGAATGGCCGGATGAGGTGCAGAGAGAAGTGAGCGGGCTGGCAGCAGAGGTGGAGGAGTCTGCCAAGCTTGGGCGTGAGGATCTACGTCAGCTGCCGCTGGTTACCATTGATGGTGCTGATGCCAGGGATTTTGATGATGCCGTGTTCTGTGAAGAGCGTAAAAACGGCTGGCGTCTGTTGGTATGTATTGCCGATGTATCCAGTTATGTAGAACCGGATAGCGCCCTGGATATTGAGGCTGAGAACCGTGGTAACTCGGTCTATTTCCCGGATCGGGTCATCCCCATGTTGCCCGAGGTGCTGTCCAATGGGCTATGTTCCCTTAACCCTGAAGTGGACCGGCTCTGCATGTGTTGTGAGATGTTTGTGGATCGTGCCGGGCAGGTGGAGAGCTCACGCTTTTTTCAAGCTGTGATGCGATCCCATGCACGTCTCACCTATGATCAGGTGGCAGCCATGCTAATTGATGGTGATGCAGATCTGTGCCAGCAGTATTCTCATCTGCTACCGGATCTGCATCAGCTATATGCACTGTATCAGGTACTACATCGTGCTCGCAGCAGACGTGGCGCCATAGATTTTGATACCACAGAGACCAGAATCATGTTCGATAGTGAACAGAAGGTGGAGCGTATAGTCCCGGTATATCGCAATGATGCCCACCGTCTGATTGAAGAGTGCATGTTGCTGGCCAATGTGGCAGCTGCCCGTTACCTTCTGGGTAAAAAGATACCCGCTCTGTATCGTAATCATGAAGGGCCACCAGATGACAAACTTACCAATCTGCGTGAGTTCTTGGCTGAGCTGGGACTGTTTCTTCCGGGAGGTAAGGAGCCAGAGGCCAGTGACTATGCGGAACTGCTGGAGTCTATTCAGGACCGACCTGATCGCCACTTGATCCAGACGGTATTGTTGAGATCACTGTCCCAGGCACTGTACAGCTCTGAAAATATCGGTCACTTCGGGCTCTCCTTTTCTGCCTATACCCACTTCACATCGCCCATTCGCCGCTATCCTGACCTGATCGTACACCGGGCCATAAAGCATCTGATAAACGGCGGCAAACCAGAGGAGTTTGAGTATTCACAACCGCGCCTGCAGGGGCTTGGTGAGCACTGCTCCAGCACCGAGCGACGTGCGGATGAAGCTACCAGGGATGCGGTTGACTGGCTCAAGTGTGAATACATGATGGACAAGGTAGGTGAGGAGTTTGACGGTATAATCACCAGCGTAAACTCCTTTGGTATCTTTGTGGAACTGGATGAGATCTATGTGGATGGTTTGGTCCACATCACTGCGTTGGATAATGATTATTACCACTTTGACCCGGTAGGCCACAGACTGCACGGCGAGCGTTCTGGTCATGTATTTCGTCTGGGTGACCAGATTAAGATAAAGGTGGCTGCGGTTAACCTGGATGATCGCAAGATAGATTTTATCCTGGCCGAATCTCTGGGTGAGGGTGGACAGGGTAGACGTAAAGGATCCAGGAGCAAGACTAGGCAAAGGAGAGCCAAGGCTCTGGATATGGCCATTGATGAGATTATGCAGGATTCTGTTGAGTCAGCAGAGGACGGCCCAGTATACAAAGGCCCCAAAGCTGATGCCAAGGCAGGAGAGAAATCCAGGAAGGGCTCTGGTAAGGAGAGGTCCAAGAAATCCAGAAAGACGAAAGACAGCAAGAAAAAGAAAAACAAGAAAAGTAAACGGACCAGAACAAAGAAATCCAAAGCTAAGGAATGAAGGCTGTAATCACATATCTAAAATATAAGGCTACAGTGTGACTGATCCACAAATAATTGCTGGTATGCATAGTGTGCGTACGGCACTCAAGCATGGTGCTGATGGGGTATCCCAGGTATGGGTGGAGGCAAAGCGGCGGGATAAGAAAATCCGCGAGATTGTGGCTCTGGCCAAGAGCGCAGGCATGGTCTTGCATCAGGTGGACAGGGATGAACTGGATAGAATTGCCCCAGGAGTGAACCACCAGGGCGCCCTGGCACAGGTTGCCGTACCAGCAGCACTTGCTGAGCGTGATCTGGAACAGTTGCTGCAGCAAGCTGAGACAACACCGTTGCTGCTGATCCTGGACGGGGTTCAGGACCCGCATAATCTTGGTGCCTGTCTGCGCAGTGCTGATGCTGCGGGTGTTGTGGCAGTTATTGCCCCTAAGGACCGTTCCGTAGGCCTTACCCCAACCGTCTGTAAGGTGGCGTCCGGTGCTGCTGAGACTGTGCCCTTTATTCAGGTTACCAATCTGGTTCGCACCATACGTTGGCTCCAGAGTGAGGCCAGAGTCTGGGTGGTTGGAACTGCCGGAGAGGCGGAAACTACCCTGTATGATGCTGATCTGGCTGGTCCACCGGCCTTGGTTATGGGCGCAGAAGAGAAGGGTATGCGTCGTTTGACCCGTGAAGCCTGTGACCTGCTGGTCAAACTGCCGATGTCAGGGAGTGTGGAGAGCCTGAACGTATCTGTGGCTACCGGGATCTGCCTGTTTGAGGCCAACCGGCAACGTACCGCCACTACCAAGAAATAAACACCTGGAGCCACTGAATGCAGGAACCCATTGAAATACTTAAGGCTCGCCTTAATACAGAGACAGCGAAGATAGGCTGGTCTGAAATCCAGAGATTTTTTGCCAAGGGACAGGTATTCATTGTGGCGCCAGAGCTGGATCTGATTAATACCGCCGCCAGTATGATCCAGGATGAGAAAGGGTCTGTGGAAAAGTGGCTTGACCAGAAGCTGATACTGCAGGCGACTACCGAGGACGCGAAGAGATGGCACGAGAGCGATCCAGATCTTTGGGCCGTGGTAGTTGCACCTTGGATATTGGTGCAGGAAGCCAAAGATAAATAGTCCGTAGGCCAGAATAAGCGTTAGCGTTTCTGGCAAACGGCCTGCATTTCTTGCCGGGAACGCTGCACTTATCCCGGCCTACCTATGGTGATTCTAAAAGCTGTACTGAACGCCCATAGTCAACAGTATAGCTGTTGTATCTTCAAACTCTGCATTGTTGTAGGCACCGGAAGCACCGGCGTTGCCATCAGAAGGATCGGTCTTGAGCGTGTCTTTTTTGTCATACAACAGACCAAAGCCAATGTTCAGGTCATCAGAGTATTGGTAGCGGGCTCCTATGGAGAAGATATGGGCATCGCTGTCAGGTAGCTCAAAGCCAATGGTTCTTTTGGGTGCTGGAGTCTCATCATAGGCATAACCTGCCATCAAGGTCCACATGCTATCTAGTTTATGGGTTACACCAATTCTGAAAGTATTACTATCAGACCAGTCTTTTGCCACTGGGTTATCGAAGTTGGCCATAGGTCCGAGAAATCCACCAGGGTTGTCATATTCGAAGTCTAGTTCTTTATATGCAGACCAATAGGTACGCTCAAATACCAGCTCGACGGTTGTCTTGTCGTAAAAGGTATAGGCAACGGCTAGATTGAGTGCAGCAGGCACAGGAACCATTACCGCGGCATCACCTCTGTAGACTGGAGTGCCGGCAATCTGGTTAACAAGGTGTGCTTCACCATGGACCGTCAGTTCGATTTCTGATCTATATGTAAGCGCCAGTGCCAAATCGTCAGTAGGCTTGAAATGCAGTGCCAGGTTATAGCCATAATCGAAGGAGTCGCCTTCCAAGTCACGTGCCAGTTCTGCTCCTCCCACAAACGCTTTGCTTTTCACCACTCCGTCACTATAGATGACTCTAGCACCTACCGCACCTGAAAACTGATCGTTGAACTTATATGCAGCAGTTGGGTTTATCTCTACGGTTTTCAAAGTAAATTGCTGGGCAGAGGCCTTACCTGTACCATCCCAACGCTTCGTGAGTCCAGCAGGTACAATGACAGATAGCCCAAAACGTGCATTTCCCACTTTGGGGCTTCTGTAGTGGAAGCTTGGGACCAGGAAACGTTCTACGTCTGAGGCATCATCTGCAAAAGCCCCATTGTCATCTGTGTATTGAATGGCAGACAGATGGATATAGGTAAAATCCACTTCCATTGCGCCACCATCCTCATCAAACACCATGGCTGCCGGGTTGAAGTAAGCGGCATCTGCTCCGTGGGCATTGGCAATATAGGCAGCAGACAGGGCCGTGGAGTTTATGGAATTCTCAGGAATCTTGTAGCCACCTGCGTGCAGTTGTGTAGGCATCAAGCTGGCGATGTAGCTAGCAGATAACAGAAAACATATTGACCCGTAGCGCTTGATGTTCATGCTAAAAAACCTTGTTATTAGTGTGAGTTATAAGTATTACTTTATACCCTATGTTAATTGGGTATGAATTAACGTCCTAGGATAAGGGATTAAAGAATATAATTCCATAAACCGGCTGGGTGGAAAATAACAATTTCCTAAAGTTGCAGATTCGGTCAAGAAAAGTCTAGAACACATGCTTTAATAACATGATAAGTGCCTGATCTGTTGGATTATAAGGCTGGTTGCATATCAATCCAGCCAAGATGATCATGGCGTTTTGGGCAGTAGTGGATGATAGGGATTATTTATGCATGAAAAACCTATAGCATAGGTGTGTATTATATGTTATTAATATACTTCATTAGATATTCTTATCTGAAATAAATTCATCCTATGGGTTGGGAGAGCAATGGCAGATCGCAGACTACAAGTATTCCATACCGTAGCTCGCTTATTGAGCTTTACCAAGGCAGCAGAATCACTGCATATGACTCAACCTGCAGTTACCTTTCAGGTACGGCAGTTAGAAGAGTATTTTGATACCAGGTTGTTTGATCGTACACATAACCGTATCAGTCTGACTGATGCTGGTAGCCTGGTATATAGATATGCCGATCGTATATTCGAACTGTATAACGAGATGGAACATGCAGTGCAGGATATGACCGGTGGTGTTGGTGGTTCACTCACTATTGGTGCCAGTACCACCATTGCCGATTACATGCTGCCGTCACTGCTGGGTGACTTCAAGGATAAGTACCCGGAAGTAAACATAAATCTCAAGGTGTCCAATACCGAAGGTATTGTGTCGATGGTTGAAAATAACACCATAGATCTGGGCATTGTTGAGGCGCCGGTTGGAAACAAGAATCTGGTAGTTGAGGTATGTCGTCCGGATCAATTGGTGGCCATAGTTCCACCCGGCCATCCGGAGGCGGAAAAGGAGAGTCTGACCTACTCTGATCTGGTTAAGTACCCGTTTATCTGTCGTGAGGAGGGATCAGGTACCCGCGAGGTGATCGAAGAGTACCTGCGTGAGACCTCCGATGGAGGTGATGTTCTCAACACCTCCATGGAACTTGGTAGCCCGGAGGCAGTCAAGGGTGCGGTTGAAGCTGGCATGGGTATCTCCATAGTCTCCCGCGCCACCATCCAGAAAGAGGCCAAGCTTGGTACCTTGGTGGCAATCCATCTGAATCCGGAATTGGAGCGCCCGTTCTCATTTGTGCATCAGAAACAGAAATTCCGGGTACGGGTAATGGAAGAGCTGCTCGAGTTTGCCCGCGGTTACATAAAAGAGCATGAGAACGATTATCAGGAATAGGTGCTGGCGTGTTGCCGCAGTTACCTAATCTGCCTAAAGAGCAGCAGCGATTGCTCAAGCTGTTCAAAGCACTTGAGCCAACAGACCAGGCTAGCCTGCTTGCCTTTGCTGAATTTCTGGGGCAGCGGGATGAGGCTGCATCAGATCAGGATGAGCCTCAGCCATTAGCTGAACCTCTGGAGATACCGCGTCCGGAAGAGGAAACCGTGATAGGGGCTATCAAGAGGCTCTCATCCAGTTACCCAATGCTGGATAAATCAGAAATATTAAACGAGACATCATCTCTCATGACAGGACATCTGGTCCAAGGACGTTCAGCTTTAGATGTCATAGATGAACTGGAAGAACTGTTCTCTAAACAATACCGCCAGTATCGCGGTGACAGTGAGGAAGAATAAAGCGGTAGCCGCCTGATACGGGTACCCTGAGCGTATCCTGTTATTCCTGTTCTTTGGCCTTGCAGCTGCTAAGTCCGAATGGCAGGTAGGCAGGACACCAGCCGATGGCTGCGGTAAACACTGGAACAATCCCTACCAACCCCCACATATTCTGTGTAGCAACGCCCCAGCCAATCAAACCAAAACCTACTACCAAGCGCAGAATACGATCGATACCTCCAACATTCTGTTTCATTTTGCCCTCCACTTCAGGGTGTAAAGTTCAAACAATTACTAACATTGTCTCTGTTTATATACATGACAGATCAATGTTGTGGCTGATGAGTTGGACACCCATATTTAATAACTGTTTCAATGCCATGTAATAAATCCGGGCAGAATCTAACACAATATGCAAAGTTAACCATTGCAGGTTGTCAATCTGCCAGAATTTTTTTTCATCTATGCTGTTATTCAGATACAGTGACTCCATGGAAAGAAACAGAATAATAGGTTGAGCTTGTGGTAAACAGAAAGCAGAAAATTTCCTGGGCCATGTATGACTGGGCCAACTCTGCCTTTGCCACCACTGTAATGGCAGGTTTCTTCCCACTCTTCTTCAAACAGTACTGGGCCAGTGACCTGCAGGTTGGTGAGAGCACTTTTCTGTTGGGAAATGCCAATGCCCTGGCTAGTGTTCTGGTGGTTATTCTCGCCCCCGTGCTAGGTGCCATCGCGGATCGTGGTGGTGCCAAAAAGCGTTTCCTGATGTTCTTTGCCTTAATGGGCGTAGTGATGACTGGTGCCCTGTACATGGTGGCCCAAGGCGAGTGGGGGCTGGCCTTGGTGGTGTATGTACTGGCGGTTTTGGGGTTTTCTGGAAGTATTGTGTTTTATGACTCACTGCTGGTGGATGTGGCACAATATGATGAGTTAGATCTGGTATCTGCTATCGGTTTTAGCTTTGGTTATCTTGGTGGCGGAATTCTGTTTGCCTTTGATGTAGTCATGACACTCTATCCCGAGACATTTGGCCTGGAAGATGCTGCCCATGCAGTACGTGTATCTTTCCTGTCGGTTGCGGTGTGGTGGGGGGTATTCTCCATTCCGGTGATGTTGTTCGTTAAAGAGAACAAGAGCCATGCGCCTGTAGGACTGGCAGGGGCGGTGCGCGGCGGATTTACTCAGTTATGGGATACCTTCCGCCAGATTCGTAAACTGCGGGTCACATTTCTGTTCCTCATAGCATACTGGCTCTACATCGATGGAGTGGATACGGTGGTTCGTATGGCAGTGGATTACGGGCTGTCTCTGGGATTTGATTCCAATCATCTGATGGTAGCCTTGCTGGTAACCCAGTTTGTAGGTTTTCCCGCAGCCCTGGTGTTTGGAAAACTGGGTGAGAAAAGAGGTGCGCGCCAGGGAATCATGATTGCGATATTTGTCTATCTGCTGGTGATAATCTGGGCCTACCAGATGCAACATGTGTGGGAGTTTTACACCCTGGCGGTAACCATTGGCCTGGTGCAGGGAGGGATTCAGGCCCTAAGTCGCTCTTTTTATGCCCGGATGATCCCAAGAACCAAATCTGGCGAATTCTTTGGTTTTTACAACATGATGGGTAAATTTGCCGCCGTTTTAGGCCCTCTTATGATGGGCTGGGTTGCCATAACTACCCAGAGTCCACGCCTCTCCATCCTGTCCGTTGCATTACTGTTCATAGCCGGTGCTGTTCTGCTGGCATTGGTTGATGAGGAGAAGGGTCGCAGCCAGGCCATGGCCTTTGAAGCCGAGCAGGATTCTGACGGAAAACTGCCTTAAATTCCTATTGTCTGAGTCAATTGTCTGACGTTCCTCCAGACACATTCCGTAACCTACGGAAAAATATAAGAAAAAATATTGCCATATGCTGGCACGTCAATTGCAACCAAGGAGTTGATATCAATCCCTGGAGAAAGAATAAATGGCTGAAGAAAAGTTGGATGAAGATCTCGATCTGGGTGATGAGCAGCAGGGTGGATCGAAGAAAAAGCTGATTATCATCATAGCTGCAGCAGTTTTGGTGCTGTTACTGGGTGGTGGCGCTGCCTGGTTCTTTATGTCTGGTGACGAAGAAGCTGCAACCGAGACCGAGCAGTCGGAAGGCGAGAAAAAAGAGTCAGGAGACAGTAAAGAGAGTGCTGAAGAGGCGGGACCAGCTCTGTATCACTCACTGGATCCGGTGTTTGTGGCCAACCTTCCTCCAGGAAGCGGGGCGAAAATGTTGCAGATTGGTGTTGATGTGATGATGCGTAAACCGGAACTGCTTGATTTCATCAAGCTGAATGATCCCATGATACGACATCAACTGCTGAATCTGTTCAGTACTCAGAGTGCCAAAGAGCTACGTAAACGCAGCGGTAAGGAAAAACTACAGGCTGCGGCACTGGAGACTATCCAGAACATCATCAAGGAACAGGACGGCCCAGGCAAGGTAGAGGCCCTTTATTTTACCAGCTTTGTGATGCAATAAATACTATGTCAGCCAACGACTTACTATCACAAGACGAAATTGATGCGCTATTGCATGGCGTTGACGACGGCAAGGTCGAAACCGAGGCGGAGGAGCTACATGACGGTGAGGCAAGATCGTATGACTTCAACAGTCAGGATCGTATCGTTCGTGGCCGCATGCCCACCCTGGAGATGATCAACGAACGCTTTGCCAGGTACTACCGCACCAGCCTGTTCAATATGTTGCGACGCACGGCGGATATCTCTGCGTCCGGGGTGCAGATGCTGAAATTTTCTGAGTTTGTTCACACTCTGTTTGTTCCAACCAGTCTCAATCTGGTGCGTATCAATCCACTCCGTGGCAAGGGGCTGTGCGTACTTGATCCCAAGCTGGTATTCAGCGTGGTGGATAACTATTTCGGTGGTAGCGGCAGGTTTCATACCAAGATCGAGGGGCGTGACTTTACCCCCACGGAACTGCGTGTGGTCAAGATGCTGTTGGAGCTGATCTTTGCGGACATGGTGGAGGCCTGGAAACCGGTGCTGCCGGTAACCTTTGATTACCTGGGCTCAGAGGTGAATCCACAGTTCGCAAACATTGTAAGCCCATCCGAGGTAGTGGTGGTCACCACCTTCAATATCGATTTGGAGGCAGGCGGTGGTGATCTGCACTTCGTAATGCCGTACTCCATGGTGGAGCCTATCCGAGATCTGTTGGATGCCGGCGTACAGAGTGACCGTGGTGATAAGGATGAGCGCTGGGAACGGGCATTACGGGCACGGATCAAGCATGCTGACCTGGAACTGAGCAGTACCCTGGCCGAGACCTCTATCTCTGTGAAAGAGATGGCTGAGCTGAAAGAAGGCGACATCATACCTCTGGATATTCCGGAGATGGTGGAGATATGTACCTCAGATATCCCGCTGTTTCGTGGTCAGTTGGGAGTTTCTAGTGGCAACTATGCAATCAAGATACACGACAAGATCGAAACCAAGGTTAAGGAAGAACTACATGATTTTCTTGCGAACTCAGATAAATAACCGCGTTAACAAGTGATGGGATCAGACTATGAGTGAAACTGAAAAAGACCCTAACGAAGCACTGGCAGATGAGTGGTCTGAAGCTTTAGAAGATCAGGAGAGTGCGACTGCCAATGACAGCGCTACAGAGTCAGCACAATTCCAGGAGCTACAGGATGAATCTTCCGCGGTAGCTTCTGGTGATATTGATGTAAGTTTGGACGGCATACTGGATATTCCGGTAACCATCTCCATGGAGATTGGCCGTACCCATATCAATATCCGTAATCTACTGCAACTTAATCAGGGATCTGTAGTTGAACTGGACCGGTTGGCTGGTGAACCTATGGATGTACTGGTTAACGGCACCCTTATAGCCCAGGGTGAGGTGGTAGTGGTGAATGAGAAGTTTGGCATTCGTCTAACTGATGTGATCAGTCCGTCAGAACGGGTAAAGAGACTGGGCAAATGAGACTCCTGCGCCTCTCTGGCATAGTTATGAGTGTTGTCCCTTCGCTGCTGGCTGCGGCACCGGCTTCATCCAGTTCTATTCCTGGCCTGCCAGCAGGCACCACTGGAACCGGCGTGGTATTGGAGATGGCAGGGCTGTTGGTTGCGGTTGTTCTTCTGATCCTTGGCCTGGGCTGGTTGATCAAACGGGTGGGTAATTTCCCCGTTGCCGGCAAAGGATTGGTCAGGATTATTGGTGGTGTCTCCCTTGGTCCCAGGGAGAAGGCCGTAGTTCTCGAGACTGGCGGCAGACGACTGCTGGTAGGAGTCGCTCCTGGCAGAGTACAGACCCTATGCATGCTGGATGAATCTGTAGCAGGAGAAGAGTCACTTGCTGGGGATGAGTCCACTACATTCTCTTCCCAACTTGATGCGCAAATGCAGGATGAGTCCAAATGAGGCTCTTTACCCCTTCACTCCTGTTTCTACTGCTAAATCTGTTTCCAGTTATATCCCAGGCTGCCACCGGTCTTGAGGCAGTGACTGTTTCACCGGGTGAGGGTGGTGAGCAGACCTATACCCTGAGTATCCAGATCCTGCTGTTCATGACCGCCCTCAGTATGCTGCCGGGCGCTCTGTTGATGATGACCTCCTTTGCCCGCATCATCATTGTGCTGGCAATCCTGCGCCAGGCATTGGGTACACAGAACACACCTTCAAATCAGTTGCTGGTGGGTCTGGCACTGTTTCTAACCATATTTATTATGATGCCGGTGTTGAATCAGGTATATGACACTGCACTCAAACCATATCTGGAAGAGAAGATAACCTCGGTCCAGGCACTGGAGGCGGCACAGCTACCCGTGCGTGAATTTATGTTGGGTCAGACCAGAGAGACTGACCTCAATCTGTTTGCCAGGATCGGCGACTTCGGTGAGGTGGAGTCCCCAGATAAAGTACCATTCAGCATGCTGTTACCGGCCTTTGCCACCAGTGAACTCAAGACCGGCTTTCAGATTGGATTCCTGCTGTTTATCCCGTTTCTGGTGATCGACCTGGTGGTGGCCAGTGTCCTCATGTCCATGGGTATGATGATGTTGTCACCACTGATCATCTCGTTGCCATTCAAGATCATGTTGTTTGTATTGGTTGATGGCTGGGCGCTGGTATTTGGCACTTTGGCCGCAAGTTTCCGTCTCTGACCAGGATACCGGGACTATGACACCAGATTCAGTATTGGATGTAGGGCAAAGGGCATTGGAAGTAACCACCTTGCTGGCTGGTGCCATTCTGGTGCCGGCACTGGTAGTAGGCCTGGTAGTGGCTATGTTTCAGGCCGCAACTCAGATCAACGAAATGACCCTAACCTTTATTCCCAAGTTGGTCATAGTGGTAGTGATATTGATGGTGGCAGGGCCCTGGATGTTGCAGCTGATATCTGATTTTACCATTGAACTGATTGAGAGTATCCCCGAGCTGATTGGATAGGAACACCAATAGCGAGTGAACCGAAACTACAGACAAAAGGGTGTGCAGGTAGACTGGAATGATCTTCACAGAGGCACAATTAAGCGCTTGGTTAGCAGCCTTTCTGTGGCCGATGATACGTATCAGCGCCATGATCACCGCCGCCCCTGTGTTCAGTTCACGCCAGACTCCGGCCCGTCTGCGTATTGGTATTTCACTGATACTCAGCTTTATGCTCATGCCACTGATTCCTCCACCTCCGGTAGTGGAGATATTCAGTCCTGCAGCCTTGTTGATTGCACTGCAACAGGTCCTGATCGGACTGGCCATGGGTTTCATCCTGCAGATGGTATTTGGTGCCCTGGTATTTGGCGGGCAGGCCCTGGCCTATAGCATGGGGTTGGGTTTTGCCTCCATGGTGGATCCGCAAAACGGTGTGCAGGTACCGGTACTGTCCCAGTACTACATCATCCTTTCCACCCTGATGTTTCTGATCATAAACGGACATCTGTTTCTGATCGAGATCCTGGCCCAGAGCTTCTACACCCTCCCGGTTGCAGTGGATGGGATTACCCAGGCCAACCTGCGAGATATTGTTCTGTGGGCCAGTCGTATGTTCGCTGGTGGTCTGTTGATGGCCCTGCCGGCAATTGCAGCCCTGCTGCTGGTCAACCTGGGTATGGGCGTAATCACCCGGGCAGCACCTCAGCTGAACATCTTTGCAGTTGGCTTCCCCATGACCATGATGATCGGATTCGCCATGATGTGGGTGACGCTACCAAATATCCTCGCCAAATTCAGTGAACTGCTGGAAGAGGCCCTGTCATTTATCAGATCACTTGTTCTGGTAGCAACCTGAGGTAACCGGTAATGGCAGAAGAGAATCAAGACGGTCAGGAGAAAACAGAACAACCCACAGCGAAGCGACTGGATGACGCCAAGAAAAAGGGTCAGATCGCGCGCTCGAAAGAATTAAATACCATGGCTATCACACTTCTTGGAGGTATAGCCCTGGTAAGTATGAGCAGCCATCTAGGTAGTGGTTTGTGGGACCTTATGACCAGTAACTTCACCATACCGCGCCAGGACATGTATGACCCTACGGCACTCATCACTCGGTTGGCGAGTTCAATGGAGGATGTGCTGTTTATGCTGATGCCATTCTTTCTGGTGGTGATGATATTAGCAGTGGCCAGTTCTGTAGCCCTGGGTGGAGTCGCCATCAGTGGTGAATCCATGACCCCTAAACTCAGCAAGCTCAATCCGCTCAAGGGGCTAAAGCGGGTGTTTTCACTCAAGGGTCTTTTGGAGCTGCTCAAGGCGCTGGCCAAGTTTCTTCTGGTGGGCAGTGCCACCGGTCTGATGCTCTGGACCACACTGGACAACATTCTCGGTCTGAGTCAGATGGATCTGGGAAAGGCCGTGACTGAAATGGGCAGCCTGATCGGGTGGTCATTCATAATGATTGCCTCCACGCTGATCCTGATTGCCATGATTGATGTGCCATTCCAGTTGTGGGAACACAAACGCCAGCTCAAGATGACCCGACAGGAAGTGCGGGAAGAGATGAAAGATACAGAAGGGCGCCCTGAGGTTCGCGGCCGGATCAGGAATCTGCAGCGGGAAATTGCCCAACGCCGCATGATGGAGGAGATCCCCCAGGCGGATGTGATTGTAACTAACCCTACTCACTATGCCATAGCACTGCGCTACGACCAGGAGAATATGCAGGCACCAGAGGTGGTGGCTAAGGGTAAAGGACTAGTGGCAGCCAATATCCGTCGGGTTGGTATGGAACATAATGTACAACTGGTTGAATCGCCCATGTTGGCACGTGCCATCTACTTCAGTACCGAAATCGGAGAGGCGATTCCAGCAGGACTCTACCTGGCAGTGGCAAAAATACTGGCCTACGTATTTCAGCTGCGCATCTATCGTACGGATGGTGGTCTGAAACCGGAAATGCCCGCTGATCTCTCCATACCGGAAGAGTATCAGGTGCCAGAGACATAGGAGCTTGCCAGATTGGCAGCTAATCAGAAAGTAAGAGTAACGATATGAATACAGCGACGATACTAGAGAATGTAAAAGAGGGTGGAGCTAAAGGCATGGGCGTGCCTCTAGTGCTGATGATGCTTTTGGCCATGGTGGTTATCCCCATGCCTCCCATCGCTCTGGATATGTTCTTTACCTTTAATATAACTCTCTCACTGGTGGTGCTGTTGGTGGTGGTATATACCCAGAAGCCTCTGGATTTTGGTGTATTTCCCAGCCTGCTGTTGATTGCCACCCTGTTGCGTCTGGCCCTCAACGTGGCCTCGACACGGGTGGTACTGCTGGAAGGGCATCAGGGTGGAGATGCTGCCGGTAAGGTGATTGAGGCCTTTGGTTCCTTTGTCATCGGTGGTAACTACGCAGTTGGTCTGGTGGTGTTCTTTATTCTGGTGATCATCAATTTCGTGGTGGTCACCAAGGGCGCAGGCCGTGTCTCGGAAGTGAGTGCCCGTTTTACCCTGGATGCCATGCCAGGTAAACAGATGGCCATTGATGCCGATCTGAACTCCGGACTGATTAATCAGGATGAGGCTAGAGCCAGGCGGGAAGAGGTATCGAACGAGGCAGATTTCTACGGGGCTATGGACGGTGCCAGTAAGTTTGTACGTGGTGATGCCGTGGCCGGCATTCTGATCCTGTTTATCAATATTCTCGGTGGTCTCGGAATAGGTATGATCCAACACGATTTGGATTTTGCCACCGCACTGCGTTACTACACCCTGCTTACCATCGGGGATGGCCTGGTAGCTCAAATTCCATCTCTGCTGCTCTCCACCTCAGCGGCCATCATTGTTACCCGGGTAGCCAGTACCCAGGATGTTGGCTCCCAGGTGATCAGCCAGCTGTTTGCCAATCCCAAATCTCTCACCGTAGCGGCCGGGGTTCTATTTACTATGGGAATAATCCCTGGCATGCCCAATTTTGCCTTTCTCACTCTGGCGCTACTGGCTGGCTCCGGTGCCTGGTTTATAGCCAAACGTCAGGAGCAGGCGCAGTTACAGGAGATACCGGCAGAACTGGAGCCGGAGGCAGTGGCACCACCCAGGGAGTTGACCTGGGATGATGTGCAGCCTGTGGACATAATCGGTTTGGAAGTAGGCTACAGGTTGATTCCCCTGGTGGATAGAAATCAGGGGGGGCAATTGATGGATCGCATCAAGGGAGTGCGGAAAAAACTCTCCCAGGAACTCGGTTTTCTGATTCAACCGGTACATATCCGGGATAATCTGGATCTCTCTCCCAACAGCTATCGTCTTACCCTGCATGGGGCCACGGTGGCCGAAGCGGAGATAAGGACCGATCGTGAGCTGGCCATCAACCCGGGTAGGGTGTTCGGTACTTTACAGGGAGTTGAGACCAAGGATCCGGCCTTTGGCCTGGATGCGGTTTGGATCGAGCCGGACCAGCGGGATCATGCCCAGAGCCTGGGATATACAGTGGTGGATGCCAGTACCGTGGTAGCTACCCACCTGAGCGAGATACTGCAGTCCCACTCCCACGAACTGCTTGGACATGAAGAGGTGCAGCAACTGCTGGATGTATTGTCCAAGACCGCTGCCAAACTGGTTGAGGATCTGGTGCCAAAAACCCTCTCCTTGGGCCAGGTTTTGCGCATCCTGCAGAACCTGCTGATGGAGAGTGTACCCATTCGTGATATTCGCACAATCGCCGAAACATTGGCGGAACATGCGGTGCTGAGTCAAGACACTGGCGTTTTGACAGCAGCCGTCAGGGTGGCGCTGTCACGCTCCATAGTGCAGCAACTGGTTGGTCCCACTGAAGAAATTCCAGTTGTGGTACTTGATCCTGGTTTGGAACAGATATTGCAACAAGCGTTATTGAGCTCTGAGGATGGTGGTGCCGGATTTGAACCAGGATTGGCAGAACAGATGCAAAAAGCCCTGGTGGAGACGGCGAATCAGAGAGAGATGGCAGGCGAGGGGGCAATCCTGTTGGTGGCAGCACCGATAAGACCATGGATCGCCAGATTCGTTAAACACAGCGTCCCTGGCATGCAGGTGCTGTCTTACAACGAGATCCCTGACAACCGACAGATCAAGGTTGTGGCGACAGTAGGCAAGTCCAGCGGTGAGTTGGGTGATGGTTTGGGTTAGCTGAGATAGTGGCCACAGGGACGGATAGCGATGACTGGTACATCTGATTTTTGGGAAAGTGGGATATGAAGATTAAACGTTTTTTTGCAGCAGATATGCGCAACGCCATAAAACAGGTTCGTGAGACCCTGGGGCCGGATGCCGTGATCCTATCCAACAAGTCGGTAGATGGTGGCGTAGAATTGATGGCAGCCCTGGATTTTGATGAGTCTGCCTTCGCGGCACAAGAACCTGCAGTTGAACAGATTACTGACCAGCCTGAAAACAACGTGGTCACCCCATTTGCACCGGAAGAAACCAACACACCAGAAGTCACCCAGGAAGTAATTCCCCCCAAACCGCAAAAGATTGAATGGAGTCAGGATCCTATTCTCACCGATATGCGCCAGGAGATGCAGGCCCTGCGTCGCATGATGGAGAACGAACTATCGGAGTTGACCTGGCGGGATATGGGTAAACACCAGCCTGAGATACAGGAGTTGCTGCGTAGGCTGATGACCGTGGGTCTTAGCCCAGAAATCTGCCATGATCTGGTGGAAAAGTGCAACGGATTTGGAAATCTGGATCAGGGCTGGCGTAAAGCACTCTATTTCCTTGCTTCTGGCCTGGAGACTACCGGGGATGACCTGCTGGAATACGGTGGTGCCGTAGCCATAATCGGACCTACAGGTGTAGGGAAGACCACCACCCTGGCCAAATTGGCATCCCGCTACGCCCTGCGCCATGGAAACCGGCATGTGGCTTTGATCTCCACAGATAACTATCGCATCGGTGCCCAGGAGCAGCTTACCACCTATGCCCGTATCCTGGATGTGCCCATGCGCAGCGCCGCAAATGCCGATGAGTTGAACGTGGCCCTGAATGCCTTTGCCGATAAACGTCTGATACTGATAGATACCGCCGGTATGAGCCAGCGTGATGTGCGTATCAGTGAACAGCTTAGCCTGCTCCGGGCTGGGAATAAGCGGGTACGGACTCTACTCACACTATCTGCCACCACTCAGCAGGCAGCAATGCGGCATGCCATAGATGCCTTTGGGGTGGCGAACCCTGAGGCCATGATCCTGACCAAACTGGATGAAGCTGGGTCTCTTGGTGGAGTGCTTTCGGCAATAGTGGATAGCGCTTTGAAGATCTCATTCGTAACGGATGGCCAAAAGGTACCTGAGGACCTGCATCTGGCGCGTCCACATACATTGGTAAGCAGAGCTGTCAACCTGGCGTACCAGGATGGTGCAGGGCTCAGTGAGGAGTTCCTGGCATTGGCACTTGGAGGAACGAGAGCAAATGCTCATGTCTGAAACAAATGTGGACCAGGCTGCAGGATTAAGACGAATGGTTGAACCTACACCTATCCAGGCCATTGCGGTAACTGGTGGCAAAGGTGGAGTGGGTAAGACCAATGTGTCGGTGAATCTGGCGGTGGCGATGGCAGATATCGGTAAACGTGTCCTGGTGCTAGATGCTGACCTGGGCCTGGCCAATATCGATGTGGTATTGGGATTGCACCCGGAATATGACCTGTCACATGTGTTGCGGGGTGAACGTACTCTGGAAGAGGTGGTAATTGAAGGGCCATCCGGTATAAAGATAGTACCTGCGGCTTCTGGAATAAGGCATATGGCGGAACTGAGTGAGGCCGAGCATGCTGGTCTTATCCGGGCCTTCAGTGATCTCAGCAGTGATCTGGATGTACTTATTGTGGACACCGCTGCAGGTATATCAGACACCGTGATCAGTTTCAGTCGTGCGGTACAGGAACTGATTGTGGTTGTGTGTGATGAACCGGCATCCATAACCGATGCCTATGCACTGATAAAGCTTCTAAACCGGGAATATGGCATCAGCAGATTCAGAATTCTGGCTAACATGACGAGAGGGGCGCAGGAGGGTCGTAACCTGTACAACAAGATGTGCCGGGTGACCGATCGCTATCTGGATGTAATGCTCAGCTATATCGGCAGCATCCCTTATGACGAGAACCTGCGCAAGGCGGTTAAAAGCCAAAAGCCAGTAGTACATGCCTTTCCACGCAGTCGGGCAGCACAAACATTAAAGAATTTGGCAAAGAAGGCCGATAACTGGCCTGTACCAGATGGGGCAAGTGGGCATCTCCAGTTCTTTGTCGAACAATTGGTTCAATATTCGAGTAAGAAAGAGGGGATGCAGCTGTGAAAGGTTTAGCAGCTTACAGTTCAGTTCAGGACCAGGATGCCGATACTTTAGTCAACCAGCATGCTCCATTGGTGAAACGAATTGCCTACCACATGGTAAACAGATTACCACCGAGTGTGCAGGTAGATGATCTGATCCAGGCTGGGATGATTGGACTGCTGGAGGCAAGTCGGCATTACGACCAGAGTAGGGGGGCTAGTTTTGAGACCTATGCTGGTATCCGCATACGCGGTGCCATGTTGGATGAGATACGGCGCAGTGACTGGACACCAAGGTCGGTGCATCGCAAGGCCAGGATGGTTTCAGATGCCATGCGGGAGATTGAGAATGTTGAGGGACGGGATGCCCGTGATGTGGAAGTGGCAGATGCTATGGGGTTGTCACTGGAGGATTACCACAAGATCTTGTTGGACTCCTCGGGATGCAGGGTTTTCAGTGTAGAAGAGCTACGGGTGGTTGGGGAACTCCCACAGGGGGAGAATGATGGTTCCATAATTGGGCCATTGGATGGGTTCCAGAAAAGTGAGTTTAAGGATTCATTGGCAGAGGCGATATCAGGTCTGCCAGAGAGGGAAAGGCTGGTAATCGCCCTCTACTATGATGAGGAGATGAATCTGCGGGAGATAGGTCAGGTGCTGGGTGTGACGGAATCGAGGGCGTGCCAGATCCATAGTCAGGCAACCTTCAGGTTACGTTCCAGACTCACAGAGTGGTTATCAGATGAGGATGACTCATCCTAAACCGCTCAACTGGCAGAAGATCTGTCGTGTTGGCTGACTGGATAGTTTGTTTTAGATGTTTACTTAGGAGGTTGCCTTGGATAAGAACATGAAGATTCTGGTTGTGGATGATTTTTCCACAATGAGGCGGATTATTAAAAATCTGCTCAGGGATCTTGGATTCACTAATACCCAGGAAGCAGATGACGGGGTTACTGCTTTACCTATGTTGCAGTCAGGCAACTTTGATTTCCTGGTTACCGACTGGAATATGCCTGGGATGACCGGACTGGATCTACTTAAAGAGGTGCGAAAAGATGACAATCTTGTAGGCCTTCCAGTATTGATGGTTACGGCAGAGTCCAAGCGCGAACAGATTATTGAAGCAGCCCAGGCTGGAGTAAATGGCTATGTGGTAAAGCCTTTTACAGCAGCAACCCTTAAAGAGAAGATTGACAAGATCTTCGAGCGGGTGGAGAGCTAATATGCAGAAACTGCAGGAGACCCGCAATGGTTGATACGGAAATAAAAAAAGACCTGTTAGAAAAAGCCAAACAACTGGTGTCATCTCTAGAGTCGGGGGATGATGATGTTACAGAGAGTACACTGGAACAACTTGCAGATTACTCTGAGAGCAATCTATTCAAGGAAGTAGGCCGCCTGACCAGAGAGTTACATGAAGCAATAAATGGTTTTCTATTGGATGCCAAGATTACAGATCTGGCTCAGCGTGAGATCCCTGATGCCAGTGAACGCCTCAGCTATGTAATCACCATGACAGAAAAATCTGCCAATACCACTCTGGGGGCAGTGGAAGAGAGTCTGCCCTTGGCTGACGAACTGGGGGAAAAAGCCACCGAGTTGTCAGAAAAGTGGGACCTGTTCAAGGGTAGAAAAATGAGTGTGGATGATTTCCGTACCCTGAGTGGAGATCTCACCAGCTTCCTGGAGATTGCACCAAGTTATTCCAAGAGTCTGCATAGTAATCTCTCAGAAGTACTTCTGGCTCAGGACTTCCAGGATCTTACTGGACAGATTATTCGCCAGGTCATCACCCTGGTAACAGACATTGAAGACAAGCTGGTGCAGCTGGTACGTATTTCCGGGGCCAAGATGCCGGATAAGGGGTATCAATCAGATACCGAAAAGCTGGAAGGGCCTGTGGTGCCAGGAGTGGATCAAGGGGATGTGGTTGGTGGACAGGATGATGTAGATGACCTGTTATCTAGTTTGGGATTCTAGGGACAAAGAATAATGGCCATAGATACCGATGACGAAATCCTGCAAGACTTTTTAGTTGAGGCAGGTGAGATACTCGAAGAGCTGAATGAACAGCTGGTTGATCTGGAGCAGCGTCCAGATGACTATGATCTGTTGAATACGGTATTCAGGGGATTTCACACCATAAAAGGTGGAGCAGGTTTTCTGGGGATCGAAGCATTGGTAGGGGTGTGTCATGGCGCCGAGGATGTATTTAATGTTCTACGCCAGGGACAACGTACTGTAGATGCTCGCTTGATGGATGCGGTGCTGCAGGTATTGGATGAGGTGAACGATATGTTTGCCATGGTCCAGGAAGGTGTGGAGCCGACTAATGCAGATCAGGCGCTTTTAGATACCTTGGAGGTCCTGGCCCAACCAGAAGGTGAAGCTGAAGCTGAGGTAGAGGAAACGCCTGTTGCAGAGGCCCAGCCAGAACCTGAACCTGAGCCCGAACCGGAACCGGAGCCAGAAACAGATGCACCACAGCCGTCATCTGAAACTGCTGCAGCGCCAAGTGGTGACGATGATATCACCGAGGATGAATTCGAGGCATTGCTGGATCAACTGCATGGCACCGGCAAGCATGGTGGGCTACCAGGCCAGGAGGAGGCAACAGAGGATGCAGAACCTGCACCTGCTGAACCACAACCAGCAACTGCAGAAGCCAGCACTGAAAATAAAGCAGAATCTGATGATATAACCGAAGATGAATTTGATGCCCTGCTGGATGAATTGCATGGTAAAGGCAAACACGGTGGAGTACCAAAGCAGGATGAGGCAGAGGCAGAAGAGCCGGCACCAGAAAAAACACCTGAACCTGCATCACCTCCCAGCAGCTCAGATGATATAACCGAAGCAGAGTTTGACGCCTTGCTGGATGACCTACATGGCAAGGGTAAGCATGGTGGTGTTCCCAAGCCAGATGCCGCACCAAAACCGGACACGGCAGCAAAACCTAAAGAGGTTCCAGAGCCGAAACCTAAACCAAAGGCTGAAGCACCCAAACCAGAACCTAAACCTGCGGCACCAGCAGCTAAGGCCGGCAAGGCCACACCACCCAAGGCTAAAGGTGCAGCGCCGAAGAAGGCTACAGAAACAACTGTCAGAGTGGATACCGCCAGGCTGGATGACATCATGAATATGGTGGGCGAATTGGTGCTGGTTAGAAACCGCCTGGCTAATCTGAAAGACCGGTTAGATGATGAAGAGGTGGCCACTGCAGTATCCAACCTGGATGTGGTGACCGCAGATCTGCAGAACTCTGTGATGAAGACCAGAATGCTGCCGGTGAAAAAGGTTTTTGGCCGTTTCCCCAGGGTGGTGCGAGACCTGGCGCGTAGTTTGAGGAAAGAGATTGATCTGGAGATGCATGGTGAGGAGACCGATCTAGACAAAAACCTGGTGGAGGCACTGGCTGATCCTATGGTGCATCTGGTACGTAATGCTGTGGATCATGGCATCGAGCAACCAGATGCTAGGGAGAAAGCAGGCAAGCCGAGAAAAGGTACTGTGGTACTGTCTGCGGCACAGGAGGGAGACCATATACTTCTGACCATAACAGACGATGGTAAGGGAATGGATCCCAATGTATTGCGCCAAAAAGCAGTTGAAAAAGGGATGATGGATGAAGAGGCCGCGGCGCGTCTGAGTGACAAGGATCTATATAACCTGATTTTTCATCCTGGTTTCTCAACCAAGACAGAGATCTCAGATGTGTCCGGGCGTGGCGTAGGTATGGATGTAGTTAAAACCCGTATTGCCCAGATGAACGGTACGGTGGAGATCGATTCAGAACTCGGTACTGGAAGTCAGATTGTGATCAAGTTACCACTGACCCTCGCTATCTTGCCAACCCTGATGGTTAAGATGGCATCCCAGCCGTTTGCCTTACCCTTGTCCACTGTAGTTGAGATTTTTAATCTGGATCTGAGTCATACCAATGTAGTGGATGGCCAGCTTACCATTATGGTACGTGAGAGGGCCTTACCGCTATTCTATCTACGTACCTGGCTGATATCAGAGAGTAAACAACAAGATCAGGAAGAGAATGCAGGACACGTGGTCGTAGTCAATGTGGGTGGAGTTCAGGTGGGATTGGTAGTGGACCATCTAATTGGCCAGGAAGAGGTGGTAATCAAACCACTTGGTTCCATGTTGCAGGGGTTGGATGGTATGGCCGGTGCAACAATTACTGGGGATGGCAATATTGCCCTTATTCTTGATGTGCCGGGATTGTTAAGAAAATATGCACGAAGATTTTAAGTATGGATTCAGTAAATCTGAAAAAGGCAGTGCTGCAATGTTGGAATCAGCAGCATCACTCTGCACTGCAATACTGTAATCCTGATTCAGTCAGATATCCTGGTAGCAGACATGAGTAAGGAATTTGACATGGACGGTAAGATCAGAGTGCTGGTGGTCGATGATTCAGCATTTTTCCGGCGCCACCTGTCCAAGATACTTTCCGCACATGAGCTGATTGAGGTGGTTGGTACCGCAGCAGACGGTAAGGCTGGGGTTGCAGCAGCTCATGAACTAAAGCCAGATGTAATTACCATGGATGTAGAGATGCCGGTTATGGATGGCATCACTGCAGTCAAGCAGATCATGGCTGAAGTTCCCACTCCAATCCTCATGCTCTCCTCTTATACCTACTCAGGCGCCGAGGCAACACTGGATGCTTTGCAGGCTGGGGCCGTAGATTTTATCCCCAAGCAGAGTAATGGAACCTCAAATAGTATGAAGGTTCTTGCTGCCATGCTGGTACAGAAGGTGCTGGCTGTCACTAAAAATCGAGTACTGAAATCTGCCAGGCTGACTCCTACACAAACGACACCTTCCCGATCGCGTGAATCTCCACAGGTAGTACAAAAAGGAGGCTATGGACTGGTGGTAATAGGTGCTTCTACCGGGGGGCCTGTTGCCATACAAAACCTGATAAGTTCTCTCCCCGGGAGCTTTCCTGTACCTCTGGTACTGGCAGTCCACATGCCTGGCAATTTCACCAAGGCATATGCTGAGCGACTGGACGGTTTATGCAAACTGAATGTCAAAGAGGCAGTTGACGGAGACAGGTTGGCCCCGGGCAAGGCATTGTTGGCACCTGGTGGTAAGCAGCTATCTTTTACCCGCAAAGGTGCAGACACCTTTGTGTGTGTGAATGAGGGCAAGAAGGAGGAGACATATAAACCAAGCATAGATTTGACCTTTGAGTCAGCAGCCCAGGTTATGCATGACTCTGTGCTAGCTGTAGTCCTGACTGGAATGGGAGCTGATGGTTGTAAGGGTGCAGGCATACTCAAGCAAAAAAGATCAACCGTCTGGAGTCAGGATGAGGCCAGTTGTGTCATCTATGGAATGCCCCAGGCAGTGGAAAAGAAAGGGTATTCAGACATGGTCCTACCTTTGTCTGAAATTGGTCCGGCCCTGGTGAAGGCGGTCTAAATGGACATATTGAGTCTAATAGGAGTTCTTCTAGCATTGCTGGCCATTCTGGGAGGCAATGCCCTGGAAGGTGGACATATTGATTCATTGATCAATGGTCCTGCCATGGTAATAGTAATTGGTGGCACCATTGGTGCCATACTGTTACAGACACCAATGAGTGTGTTTATACATGCGATACGAGTGGCAGGATCCGTATTTTTTCCACCTCGCTTGAACTTAACTTCTTCCATAGACAAGCTGGTTGATTGGAGCAATATTGCCAGGAAAGAGGGATTGTTGGGGCTGGAAGAGATCGCTGAGACAGAACCAGATCTGTTTGTACGTAAAGGGATGCAACTGCTGGTGGATGGTACTGAGCCTGAGGTGATACGCAATATACTTGAGGTAGAGCTGGATAGTCGTGAGCATCATGATATACAGGCAGCAAAAGTGTTTGAATCTATGGGTGGCTACTCACCGACAATTGGCATCATCGGTGCAGTAATGGGGCTGATCCATGTGATGCAGAATCTGGCTGACCCGTCCAAGCTGGGCAGTGGTATTGCCACAGCATTTGTAGCAACAATCTATGGTGTTGGCCTGGCCAACCTATTTCTGCTTCCGTTTGGCAACAAGTTGAAATCCATTGCCATGGGGAAGTCACATCATAGGGATATGATTATTGAAGGAATAGTATCTATAGCAGAGGGAGAAAACCCACGAAATATTGAATCCAAGCTTCAGGGTTACCTGAACTGAGTTGTAGGAACATGACGTAAATGGCAAGAAAGAGAAGACATGAAGAGCATGAAAACCACGAACGCTGGTTAGTATCTTATGCTGACTTCATAACTCTATTGTTTGCGTTTTTTGTGGTGATGTACTCCATCTCCTCAGTTAATGATGGAAAGTATCGGGTGCTGTCTGAGACCCTGACTGACGCCTTTCTGACCTCAGCGCAGAGTCTTGATCCTATTCAGGTGGGTGAAAAGGTGCGTACTACCTTGCCGGTAGCTGGTGAGTTTGCCGCCTCTGAGCCAGGTACTCTGGAGTCATCTGATCAGAACGATCCTCTGGATACCCTGGATGAAGAGGTGTATGACACCAAGGGACGTCCGGAAGCGGAAGGGGTTGGCAAAGCCGGAGATAGCGGAAAGGGCAAGACAGATGCGACTCTGGATCAGACTGCAGACGACCTGAAAGCAGCCCTGGCGCAGTTTATCAGTGAAGATCTGGCATCGGTGACTCAGACCGAGAGGGGAGTCGAGGTAGAAATGAGAAGCAAGGCACTGTTTCCCAGCGGTAGTGCCAGATTGTCACGTAAGGCCATTGGTATGATGCGGAGCATGGCCAGGATACTGGCACCACTGCCAAACCAGATTGAGGTGGAGGGCCACACCGACAATGTACCTATTAAGACCATACTGTTTCCATCCAATTGGGAGCTTTCTGCAGCCAGAGCTGCCAGCGTGGTACATCTTTTAGGTCGCTTCAAAGTAAACCATAACCAGATGGCTGCCATAGGCTATGGTGAGTACCGGCCCAGAGCTGATAACGCCACACCAGGTGGCAGGCAGGAAAATCGGCGTGTGGCCCTGGTTATCAAGACCCAGGCCGATGAACGCAAGGGTGGTGATACAAACCGCAAGCGGGGTGGGCAATGAGAGTCTGGACCATTGCCAATCAGAAAGGTGGCGTCGGCAAGACCACCACCACAGTCACTCTCGGTGGCCTGCTGGCCAGTTGGGGGCTGCGAACCCTATTGGTGGATATAGACCCACATGGTTCCATGACCAGCTATTTCCGCTATGACCCAGACTCATTGGAACACAGTACCTACTCCCTGTTCCGAGCGAAGATGGATAAAAAAGATATCGAACCCGCCGGGCTGATTCGGGATACCGGCACCGAAGGGTTGTATCTATTACCCGCCTCCATGGCATTGGCAACCCTGGATCGACAGACCGGACGCCTGGAAGGTATGGGTTTGGTGTTAAAACAGACCCTGAATGAGCTCTCGGAGCATTTCGACTACGTATTGATAGACTGCCCGCCTATGTTGGGGGTATTGATGGTGAATGCCCTGGCGGCATGTGAGCGCTTGATTATGCCGGTACAGACTGAGTTCCTGGCCCTGAAGGGTCTGGAACGGATGTTACACACATTGGAGATGATACTGCGTTCCCGGGAAGTGGCACTGCCATACACCATAGTACCGACTTTTTTTGATCGACGTACCAAGGCTTCCTTCGACAGCCTGAAATACCTGCAGGAAAACTATTCGGAGATGCTATGGAATGATGTGATACCGGTTGATACCAAGTTTCGTGAATCCAGTAAGGCCGGCATACCACCGACTCTATACAGCCCCAACTCTCATGGTGTGATGGCATATGGCAAGCTGCTGGAGTACTTGCACAACAGTGAAAACACTCCATCTGGTCGGGAGATGGTTGGATGAGCAAGAACAAACAAGATGAAGCAACCAAGCTGGAAGATCAGGACCAGATCATAAACAACTATCTGGAATCTCTGCTTAGTGAGGTTCAAGAATATAGTGAAACTGAGACCAAGACCCAGCAGGAAAGCGCTGAAGTAGTTAGCATCCGGCCGCAGGCAGTTGAGGTGCATGAGCAGCAGGAGCAGGTAGAGGAGGTTGCAGAAAGCCAGGATGTGCAGGAGGTACCGGAGTGGGCTCAGGAGCCCTTTCAATGCCTGTTATTCAAGGTAGGTGGCATGACTTTGGCTACACCCCTGCTGGTTTTAGATAATATTGTAAAATGGGAAGAAGAACTTACATCCATGCCGGGGCAACCTGACTGGCATATGGGTGTTCTGCAGCATCGTGACCGTAACGTAGTGGTAGTGGATACAGCCAGACTGCTGATACCGGAACAACTCGATGCGAATGATGCAGAGCCCAGGGAGATGGGAAGCCATATCCTAATTATCGGAAATAACAGCTATGGACTGGCCTGCGATAGCCTGGCCAAGCCGGTTATTCTGAGTAGAGAGGATATTCGCTGGTCAGGCTCACACCCGGACCGTCTGTGGATGGCAGGTACGATTAAAGACAAATTGTCTGTGTTGTTGGATATGGATGCCCTGTTACAGAAAATTAGGCACGATTAATGCAAGATCCTTATTATTACACCTGGTAATGACTGGATTTTGACAGCAAATTGAATGTTTAGTGGGAGATAATTAATGAGCGTAGAAGAGTTAGAAGGCTCAGGGAGCGGACCGGTTATCCAGTTGGTTACATTTCGTTTGCAGGATGAGACCTATGGCATCAATGTAATGCATGTACAGGAGGTGCTGCGGGTAACAGAGATTGCCCCGGTGCCGGGAGCACCTGAATATGTCTTGGGTATCATTAACTTGCGGGGTAATGTGGTAACAGTTATTGATACCAGATCACGTTTTGGGTTACCCACTGCTGATGTAACCGAAACCAGCAGGATTGTTATTATTGAGAGTGATAAGCAGGTGGTTGGTATCCTGGTGGATGCTGTAGCCGAAGTGGTGGAACTGACCGAATCACAGATCGACTCTGCTCCTAATGTAGGCAATGAAGAGAGTTCAAGATATATCCAGGGAATAGCTACCTTGACCAATGATCTCCTCATCGTGGTTGATCTGCACAAGTTATTGACCGATGACGAATGGGCAGAAGTAGGCATGCTTTAATAGGGTAGTATCAAGATATGTAGCTAACATATGCCAGATATCCGTGAACCATATCCAATCAAGCCAGTATGGCCCACCAGGCCAAGCAGGACTGTTGGAGAAAAAAAGACTCCCAAGACAGATAAGGATCAGGAGAAGGAACAGGAATCGAACAACAAGAAACAGACGCCTGATGATGATAAGCCGCATATAGATGATTATGCATGATAGGTGAAAGTATGAAGCCAGAATTACTGATATTGATTACTGTTGGATGTATGGCACTGTTATATGTGCTGGTTCAGGCCCGTACCATCCGGCGCCAAGATAGCCGTATTGCAGATATGGGCAAACAGATAGAGCAGCTGTCATCTACCACCAATGCCATGTGTGCCGGCGCGGTGGGTGTGGACAGGCGAGTGGCAAAGCTGGAACGCAGTGGTAGAGACCTGGTACACCGTCAGGATAGCCTGGAATCCCAGCATACAGATGATCGCCCGTATGGTGAAGCAATCCAGATGGTACAGAAGGGGGCTACTGCCAACCGTCTTATGGATGAACTAGGCATCAGTTCTAGTGAGGCAGAACTACTGGTTATGCTGCACGGCATGAAAAAGGCAGGTTAGCCAGAAAGATAAACCGGCTAGATTCAGACCGCCGGTAAATGGAAAAGGCCAGAATTCACTGGCCTTTTTTTATGTCTGTGATAAACGCCATGCGTGGAAACTGTGGTAAATTGTGCCGGTCGGCCTGGTTGATGCCAGCCTTACTAATTTATTCAGTGCTTTGATACGGTTACTACAGATAGAACGATGCTAGATTGTAAAATTCCGGTACTTGGATTTGCCGCCTATAGCGGCACCGGTAAGACTACCCTGCTTAAACAATTGCTGCCATTGCTGCGAGGCCGTGGCCTGCGTATAGGCATGATCAAGCATGCACACCATAACTTCGATATTGATACTCCGGGTAAGGATAGCTATGAGCTACGCAAAGCGGGCGCCAATGAGATGCTGATTGCATCTGGCAAACGCTGGGCCCTGATGGTGGAAACCGAGCAGGAGGGGGACCCGGTGCTGCAGGAGATGCTGGAGCGTCTGGATCAGGACAACCTGGACCTGGTGTTGGTGGAAGGCTTTAAGCATGAGGAGTTCTCCAAGATAGAGCTGCACCGGCCCAGCGTGGGTAAACCGCTGATCTTTCCTGAAGATCCAAATGTAATAGCTATTGCCACAGATGCAGAGTTCTCCCAAGCGACTGAGCTACCTATACTGGATATCAATGATATTGCGGCAGTTGCTGAATTTGTGACCAAGGAGTTTTTGGGCCTGAAGGGTTGATAGCTGTCGGGAAATGCTGACAGGCTACAATTTGAGTCTTTTGCCTCTGGCGTGCAGAAATTCCTTAAACTCAGAGTGCACCGACCAGAAGGTCTGTATGGCCTGTTCCCCGGTCTTGGTAAGTATGGCCCCGCCACCGCCACGACCCCCGGTGCTCTTTTCCACCACAGGTAGTCGGCTCTGTCGGTTCATGGAATCAACCAGTTCCCAGGCATGGCGATAGGACATCTCCATGGAGCGGGCAGCAGCGCTGATGGAACCGTGTTCCTTTATGCGCTCCAGTAGCACCACGCGGCCATAACCCAGAAAGGTGCCCTCCTGACCCTCGATCCAGATCCTGCCACGCAAACGACTTTTGCTGTTTTTACGCTTGCCAGTCATAGGACGCCCATGAATCTAAGTGAGCGTAATATATAGCAGGGAATAAGGCCTGACAGCAAGGTGTATGCTATGGAACCTCTGATTAATTCCATGATGGCCGAGACGCTGCCTTTGCGTCTTGAGATGCAAGGCGGCTTGTGCAGCTAATGGCCTTAGTCCTTAG
>JANQEV010000100.1 GCA_028278145.1 Chromatiales bacterium
GGGTGAGCTCTGGAAACAGAACAGCATGGGCGCCCTGAGCATCTCGGGCATGTTTAGCGGCATCAATAACCAACCTGCTGTTACCAGCCATGTCACCAACTAGTAGATTGACTTGCGCCAGGGTGATTTTTAGATTCAAGGGAGAAGCCTTCTGTAAACAATGGAGTTGTGAGCAGGGAAAATATATACAATCGGGGTCATCCAGGCCAGTTTTGATTACAACAGCGGCACCTGCCATCTGGCATTAGTACTAAGAATATAGCGCAAACAAAAGCCCCCAGGCTTGCGCCTGAGGGCCGTTACTACTATCCAGCTAGATAAGTTTATCTTAGCTCATAAGCTCCATCATCTTCTTACCCAGTTCAGCTGGGGAACGCACGGTGGCGACACCTGCAGCCTCTAGGGCCGCAAACTTGCCATCGGCCGTACCCTTGCCGCCACTCACGATAGCGCCCGCATGCCCCATGCGCTTGCCTGGAGGTGCGGTCACACCAGCGATATAGGCCACTACTGGTTTATCGATATTGGCCTGGATGAACTCGGCGGCATCCTCTTCTGCACTACCACCAATCTCACCCACCATAATGATGCCCTCAGTCTGAGGATCATCCTTGAACAGGGTCAGCACATCGATGAAGTTCATGCCCTGAATGGGGTCTCCACCGATGCCAACACAGGTGCTCTGACCCAGACCGGTTACGGTGGTCTGATAGACCGCTTCATAGGTCAGGGTACCGGAACGAGATACCACACCGATCTTACCTGGCTTATGGATCATGCCTGGCATGATGCCGATCTTACACTCACCCGGGGTAATAACACCTGGACAGTTAGGGCCAATCAGGTATGAATCGCAATCGGCCAGAGCGGCCTTTACCTTCATCATATCCAGCACCGGGATACCCTCGGTAATGGCCACAATGGTCTTGATACCGGCATCGGCGGCTTCCAGAATGGCATCTGCAGCAAAAGGAGGCGGTACATAGATCATGGTTGCATCGGCGCCTGTAGCGTCCACTGCATCATGTACGGTGTCAAAAACGGGCAGATCCAGATGGCTCTGACCACCCTTACCTGGGGTTACGCCACCAACTACGTTAGTGCCATAGGCCACTGCCTGCTCGGTATGAAAGGTTCCCTGCTTTCCGGTGAAGCCCTGGCAGATGACCTTGGTGTCTTTATTAATAAGAATACTCATGTTCTGTTCCCCTTAACCCTTGGCCACTGCTACGACCTGCTCGGCCGCTGCGCTTAGATCAGCCGCAGTAGTGATAGCCAGACCGCTGTTGGCCAGAAGATCCAGCCCCTGCTGTGCGTTGGTGCCTTCCAGCCTAACCACTACGGGAACATTCACTCCCACCTCTTTAACTGCTGAAATAATACCCTCAGCGATGAGGTCGCAACGTACGATACCGCCAAAGATATTTACCAGCACTGCTTCCACCTTGTCATCAGACAGGATCAGCTTGAAGGCCTCTGCTACACGCTCTGCCGTGGTACCACCACCCACATCCAGGAAGTTGGCCGGGCTGCCGCCCTTTAGCTGCACCAGATCCATGGTAGCCATGGCCAGACCAGCACCATTTACCATGCAGCCGATATTGCCATCCAGGGTGATATAGTTCAGGTCATGCTCTTTGGCGGCTGCCTCACGGGCATCTTCCTGGGTAATGTCACGCAGGGCCACCAGTTCTGGATTTCTATAGGCTGCGTTATCGTCCAGATTGATCTTGGCATCAATGGCAATCAGATCGCCACTACCGGTCACCACCAGGGGGTTGATCTCCACCAGACTGGCATCAGACTCCATAAACATGTTGTACAGGCCATACATGAACTTCTGGAAATCCCGGATCTGCTGTCCTTCCAGCGCCAGGGCGAAGGCCAGCTTACGGCACTGATATGGCTGCAGACCGGCTGCGTGATCCACGGTAATGGTATGGATCTTCTCAGGTGTCTCTTCAGCCACCTCCTCAATGTTCATACCGCCAGCCTGTGAGGCCATGAATAGAACCTTACGGCTTTCACGATCCACCAATACGCTCAAATAGAGTTCACGTCCGATATCTGTCGGTTCCTCCACCAATACGATATTGATTGGCAGCCCAGGCTCCCCGGTCTGCTTGGTGGCCAGCATGCTGCCAAGCATCCGCTCTGCTTCTGCTTCCACCTGATCATGGCTATCCACCAGCACCACGCCGCCGACCTTACCACGGCCACCTGCGTGCACCTGGGCCTTAACCACCCAACGCTCACCACCCAATAGTTGAGCCGCTTCTCTCGCCTCAGATATAGATGAGGCTGGGGTTCCCTTGGTGACAGGAATCCCGTACTTTGCAAACAACTGCTTCGCTTGATATTCGTGTAGGTTCATCTTCTTGTGCAACCTGTCCGTTAGAAAAAAGGAGTAGTATTCTTATCTAATTTCGCCAAATGTGCAAAACTTGGAGGCAAACAACTAAGGAACCTCTGTTTAAGTCATGCGCGATTGTGCTTTTGGTAATTTTGCTTCCTGGGCCTGCACGAGGAATGATGTGTGGTTATTCCACATGAACGAGCTATAACAATATCAGGGGGTAAAATTATCTGAGCCCTCAAAGGGTTACGCCCATAATCACTGATTTCTGTGCTAGCCTACTTGGCAAGGGATCCAGTCATTGCCGGCACAGGCTGCCTGGAACTCAGAGATTTGGGGTATTAACGCAATTAGCGCATATATATAAGATTATGAGGTTCCCTAAATGGGTATACGTTACATCCTACTGGGCGTGGCTTTATGGCTGCTAATCACCATAATTCGCCGATTTATCTGGCAGCGCAGGCAGGAACGTATGGAAAAACAGTCCCGAAGCGTCACCAATATGGTTTCATGCAAGCTCTGTGGCATGCATCTGCCCCAGAATGAGGCTGTGAGCCAGGGTGGCAGCTACTATTGCTGTAAAGAGCACGCCCGCCAGAGCAAATCGGAGGAAGAAGAGTAGATGTCCAGCCTGCAGTGGCACAAATCAAAAACAAGCGATCAGCAAGACTCCTCCAGGTCCCATGGCTGGCGCATGCTGCAACTATCCTTCCTCTACCGCTTAATCCTGTCGTTTACCCTGATAACACTGTTTTATTTCGGAACTGGCCCCCTGTTTCTGGGCAGCCACAATCCAGCCCTGTTTGCTCTGGTTGGCATCAGCTATTTCGGCTTGGTGGCCGCAAGTGGAATGCCACTATATCTACGCAGCCCAAATCCGCAGAAACAGTCTTACTTACTGGTATACCTGGATATTATCGCCATCACTCTTATGATGCATGCCAGTGGTGGTGTAACCACAGGTCTGGGAATGTTACTGCTGATCTCTATAGCATCGGGCAGTGCTGTGATGCGTGGACGCACGGCACTGGCCTTTTCCGCCATAGCCACCATCTGCCTACTCGGAGAGCAGGTATTCAGTCACCTGGGCAGGTCATTTGAAACCACCGCATATACCCAGGCCGGTATCCTGGGAGCAAGTTTTTTCGCCATTGCTATTCTAGCTGATGCACTTTCCAAAAAACTGCGTGAATCTGAGAGACTGGCAAGCCAGAGAGAGCTGGATATGGCTAATCTGGAACAGCTGAATGAGTACATTATTCAGCATATGCAGGCCGGTATAATTGTAGTGGACATCCACAAACGCATACGCCTGATAAATGAATACGCCTGGTATCTACTGGGCATGCCTGATGCTACCACTGGCCAACTGTTACAACAGGCCTCTCCAGAACTAGCAAATGCGCATAGCAACTGGAACAAAGAAAAGATCAATCAGCCCCAAACTTTCCACACCACACCAGGGAAACGTGAACTCCAGGCCAAATTCACCAAACTGGGAGGCAATCAGCAGGGAGGCACCATGATCTATATTGAGGATACGGCCACGCTAACGCATAAAGCGCAACAGATGAAACTGGCATCTCTGGGACGCTTGACGGTGAGTATTGCCCATGAGATTCGCAATCCACTGGGAGCAATCAGTCACGCGCAACAACTATTAGGTGAGTCCTCCCGGCTGGATGAGGCAGATATGCGACTGAATGAGATAATCCGCACCAATACCAACAGGGTGAATGACATCATTGAGAGCGTGATGAATCTATCCCGCCGCCAGCAGTCACAGATGGATAACATCAAACTCAATTCCATGCTAAGAGAGTTCCTGGAGGAGTTCACCCACACGCATAAACTATCAGATGGCATAATTCAGGCCTCAGTTCAGCCGCAGAATACAGTGGTACAGGCAGACCCTACCCAACTGCGGCAATTGCTGACCAACCTGTGTGAAAATTCCATATGCCACTTCCACCAGGAACAGGATAAACTAAAAATCAATATAAGCGGCGGGATAAACAGTGAGTCTGGCCGGGCATTCCTACAGATCGTAGACAATGGACCAGGTATTAAACAAGAAGTTGCACGACAGATATTTGAACCGTTTTTCACCACCCGCAATGCAGGAACCGGTCTTGGTCTGTACATTGCCAAAGAGTTGAGCGAGGCCAATGGCCTGGAACTGGAGTATAAACCCACGCCTATGGGAGGCAGCTGTTTTCATATAAGCTTCCCTGATGTACAACCGACTGCCTAAACCAGCCAGTAGGCTGGGATAAGCATAGCGTTCCCGGCAACAATATTTTTAAACGGCACAACCGGGACAAATACCAGAAACGCTAGCGCTTATTCTGGCCTACAGCCTCTGTTATTATTTAGTGGTGAACGGACATAAAGAAAACATGAGCAATCCCCTCGCACTGATCGTTGATGATGAACCGGATATCAGGGAACTACTGGAGATCACACTTACCCGTATGGGAGTAGACACCAGATCAGCATCCGACCTGGGAGAAGCACGTGATCTTCTGGACCAGCAGACATTTGACCTATGTCTGACTGACATGCGGCTCCCGGACGGTAATGGTATTGATCTAGTGCGTGAAATCGGGAACAGGTACCCGCAACTACCAGTAGCCGTGATCACAGCCCATGGCAACATGGAGAGTGCAATCGAAGCCCTTAAGGCAGGGGCCTTTGATTTTGTCTCCAAACCTGTAGACCTTAATATGCTGCGGCGCCTGGTGGAGACCGCCCTACGTCTTAATACTACACAGGAGCGGCCAGACCACTCTGAAGATCATGACTACACTCCCACTTCCACTATGCTGGGAAAATCTTCGGCCATCGAGTCTATCCGTGCTATGACCCTTAAACTGGCCCGTAACCAGGCACCAGTCTATATAAGTGGTGAATCAGGAACTGGCAAGGAACTGGCCGCCCGACTCATTCATGACCAGGGTCCCAGGTCAAACCAGGCGTTTATAGCTGTAAACTGTGGCGCCATTCCCCAAGAGTTGATGGAGAGTGAATTCTTCGGCCATATAAAGGGAAGCTTCACCGGTGCCGTCAGTGACAAGGAGGGACTGTTTCAGGCTGCCGATGGTGGCACCCTGTTTCTGGATGAAGTGGCTGATCTGCCACTGTCCATGCAGGTAAAGCTACTCCGGGCCATACAGGAGAAGTCTGTGCGTCCCATTGGGGGACAGCATGAGATCTCGGTGGATGTACGCATCATAAGCGCCACCCACCAGGATCTAGCCAAGATGGTAGAAGCAGAAGAGTTTCGCCAGGACCTGTTCTACCGCATCAACGTAATTGAACTGCACATCCCTCCCCTGCGCCAACGCCAGGAAGACATACCCTTACTGGTAAAGAATATTCTGGCCAGGCTGGCAGCTGAAAACACCATGCAAGAGCCAAAGATTGAACAGAAAGCTTTAAAAAAGATCTCCAGCTACCCTTTTCCAGGCAACGTCAGACAACTTGAGAATACCCTGGAACGAGCCATGACCATGTGTGACGATGGGGTCATCCGTATGGAACATCTCAACCTACCAGAAGCATCCCAGGTGCAAGCAGAGATCGATGAAGATCAACCTCTGGAAGAGTATCTGGAACAGGTTGAGCGACAGGCAATAATCCAGGCCCTGGAGGAGACCCGCTGGAATAGGACCGCTGCAGCGAAAAAACTGGGACTTAGCTTTCGCGCCCTGCGTTATCGCCTCAGCAAACTAGGGATAGAATAGTAAGCGTGAACCAGGTCACTCTTTCCCAACCGTCAATGTGACAATTTTTGTCACCTATTGCTGATCTTTTTACCTTAATTTGTAAATATCAGCTGCTTTTTTCCAGACAATTTCCATGATCGTATACAGAATAAATCTAAATACACGCCCAACATATTGTATTTACTGTATATTCTAGCAAGAACGACAATCCTATCTTCAATTTGGCACAGTTACTGCTAATTCTTATGATCAAGATGTAAATCGAAATTCGAGGATTACTCTTCAGCCTGATCGTAGAGGATCCATTAAATAGAAACACCATAGTCAATCAATTAGAGTCGTTCATTAAGGAGATACACATGAAAAAGCATCAATCAGGTTTTACTTTGATCGAACTTATGATCGTTGTAGCGATCATCGGTATTCTGGCCGCCATCGCGCTGCCTGCTTATCAGGATTACACCGTGCGCGCTAAGGTTTCAGAGGTTGTATTAGCCGCATCTGGAGGCAAAACTAGCGTCGCTGAAGCATACCAGACCTTGGGACGCATGCCCCTAGCAACATCATCAGGTGTTTCTAATCAGAGCTCACAATACGTAGCCAGCGTAGTTTATACTCGCGGTGGTGACGATACATCTACAATCACAGCTACAGCCCAAGGTACTGAGGTAGCTGCTGTTGATGGTCAGACCATTACCCTTTCTGGCACAGGTACATCCGCCACCGGTATCGTACAATGGGTCTGCGGAGGCACCATCCCTGACAGATATGTCCCAACCAACTGTCGTTAATAAAGACTCCTGGTTGCATAAAAACACCCCGCTCTGCGGGGTGTTTTTTTGCCCCGTGAAACCGTATGGCCTTTGCTATAGAGTGACCGGTTATGCATATATTTCTATTATCAATCAGTTTTGTTGTTACAGGCACATGTATAGCTTCTTTCTATTGGAGCGGCCTCTACGGCAATTTCTTCTTTGATGATGAAATAAATATCCTGCAAATCGAGGCCATTCAGATGACTGAGCTTTCCATGCGCTCGGTTTATGATGCACTCACCAGCGGTATTGCCGGCCCCACTGGCCGACCCGTCGCTCAATTAAGCTTTGCCCTAAACCACTATTTCAGTGGCTTTGATCCATTTGCCTTCAAGGCCACAAATCTAGCTATTCATCTAACCACCGGACTATTGGTTTTTTTTACAGCCCGGCGGCTACTTGCATCGGGGTGGATTGCTGGCTTTGCTGCAACTCTTTGGCTCGTGCACCCTATACAGCTAACCTCGGTATTGTATGTAGTACAACGCATGACCAGCATTTCCACCCTGTTCCTGCTCGCAGGGTTTCTGTTACATATGCACGGGCGCGAGGCTGGTGGACGCAAGAGTGTGGCCCTGTTGCTTCTTGCCTGGCTTGTGTGTTGGCCATTGTCAATAATGAGCAAGGAGATTGGTCTGCTCTTCCCTCTTTTTGTCTTAGCCTGGGAGTTGATTATCCGGCGTAGCAAGGCTATGCAACTGGACCGGTTTGCCCGTCTTATGGCCACAGCCATCGGCTTGATCATTGCCGTAGCACTCATGTATATGCTGCTGACAAAGGCACATTGGTTATTAGACGGTTACAGAGTGCGAAACTTCTCAATGACGGAACGCCTGCTGACCGAAGGCAGGATATTGTGGTTTTATCTCAGTCTGTTCTTCCTTCCCAAGCTGGATGCCTTCGCCCTGCATCACGATGATATTTTATTGTCCACGGATTTTTTCTCACCCTGGACCACCCTGCCCTCATTGCTAGGTCTGGCTGGATTGGTATTGCTGGGATGGCGAGCCCGCATAACAGCACCACTTTTATCCTTTGGAATCGCTTGGTTTCTGATTGGCCATGGTCTGGAGTCCACGGTACTGGCCCTGGAAATCGCCTATGAACATCGTAATTATCTACCATCCTTTGGCCTGGTTATTATCGTGGCATGGGTCCTGATTCGCATAACTGAACACACTGGATGGAAAAAGACTCTTGGCATCACCATGGCCATTGGGATATTGGCAGGCTGTGCAACAATCACCTCCCTACGTGCACACCAGTATGGTGATGAGCTAAGGCGCACCCAGATTGAAGTGCAACATCATCCCAAGTCCACACGTTCCCACTATGAGGCTGGTATAGCCATCGTCAATCATCTCACAATACCAGACAGCTCATCTCCCAGGTACTATTTTGCGCGTAAACACTACGAGACTACGGTTGAATTAGATCCCACTTTCAAGTCAGGACTACTCGGTCTGATACATTTAAACTGCCTGGTGAAAAAAGCTGCTGAGAGCACATGGATTGAAGAACTGGCCAGACGTCTAAACAAAACTACTTTTGCCACAATAGATCGTAATATACTGTTCCACATCAAAGAGATGTCTATTACCGGCACACTATGCTTGAATCGCAATGAGATTGATCAGCTGTTTACCTCCGCCATTACCAATAAGACAACACCACATTATTCTCAGGCCATTCTTCATTCCTGGCTGGCAGATTATCTAATGCTTGTCACAAATGATTTGCCAGCTGCACAATCTGAACTAGATAAATCTCTGACTTTTATGCCTAACAACGCAAGTAACTTGTTAAAGTGGTCACAGTTAGCTTTGCTGCAGGGGCAAAACGATGAAGCACTCAGAGTTCTTAACCGACTAAAAAATATGTCTTTGTTAAAGTCAGAGAGAACCACATTAAAATCACTGCTAAATTGCCTTGATAGCAATGGCACCACAGAGTGCATAATCAAGTCAGTCTCAGATAAAAATGAATAAAAGCCATCCTCACTAATCCAATTGGAGCATACAAAGTTATCGGCAAATATTGATTATGAGTAAAAAGAGACTACTTATTCTGACCTCTACTTTCCCCCGTTGGCCGGGAGACCATGAACCACCATTCGTGTACGAGCTTGCTCGCAGACTTACAGACAACTGGGAAGTGCATGTAATTGCACCACACTCGGCGGGACTACAAACCAAAGAACAGTTCTCTGACGTTACCGTACATCGCTTCCACTACGCGCCGGCCATGTGGGAGAACCTGGCCTATCAAGGAGGCATGCTGGCGAGGTTAAAACAGAACCCACTCCGTTACCTGCTTCTGCCGCTATTCCTACTGAGTGCATTAATTACTGCCAGATCCGTGATAAAGAAACATAATATTGACCTAATCCACACACATTGGCTTTTACCCATGGGGTTAATAGCAGCGCTATTAAAATTCAGCAAGATTCACAGGGGCCCAGTGTTATGCACCTCACACGGTGGAGATCTGTTTGCCCTCCGCGGCAAAGCCGCAAGACTGCTCAAACGCTTTTCCATAAAAATGTGTGACTACGTAACCGTTGTAAGCAATGCGATGATGGACCCTATCATCGAGCTTGGTGCAGACCAAGATTCGATACAGGTAATTCCCATGGGGACAGATCTTGAGGATCTTTTTACTCCTCCTGAAACCCCAGCCAACCCAGACCAACTGGTTTTTGCTGGGAGATTGGTCAAGAAAAAAGGTGTTAATACTCTACTCGATGCGTTCAAGGTGGTTATACAAGCAAAACCACAGATGAAACTTTATATTGCGGGTGAAGGACCTGAACGAGCTGCGCTGGAAGCCCAGGCATCTGAGCTCACTATTATAGATAACACGCATTTTCTTGGTGGCATAACTCAGCAAAAGCTAGCTACTATGTTCCAAAAATCCGCATGTGCAGTATTCCCATTCACCGTTTCAGATGATGGAGATCAGGAGGGATTTGGCTTGGTAATAGTTGAGGCCATGGGCTGCGGCTGCTGCGTCGTCGCATCCCCAACTCCAGCCACAAGAGATATTCTTGAGGATGGTCGCAACTCTCTACTTGTTGACCAAAAAAGCCCAGAACAACTCGCATCAGCCATCCTAAAATTACTAGATGACGAAAAACTTAGGCACAAGCTGGCGCAGGCGGGTCGAGCCGAGATACGAAAACATTTTGGTTGGCAGTCAATAGCCGACAGATATAACACCCTATTGCAAACCCTGCACAAGCATGACTCTCAAATAAAACGATAGAGCCTGCCACTTTGCTACCACACTAATTTATACATGATAATCATTTATGATAGTCGGTATTTGTACATGACAATATATACTAAATAAACGAACAATATATAGGCCAACCAGGTCGGATTATTGCGCAGACTATTTGGCGCAAGATCCTCTATATATAATCTTGGCGAATGCAATTGCACCTTACCGCAACAATTAGCCATCAATACTGCAACTATCTGTTTATAAATATAATTTTACCACTACATTGGCTGTAATTTGCCAACTTCCTGCACTGAAAAACGTACCTCATATATACAGTCGCCAAATGTCTCCATGTAAAAAATGATAACTAGTTCAAACTATCCAACGTCTAGCATTCAAAAATGCTAGACGTCATCTATAATGTTCTAATATTTAGAACAGTTTTAATCAGCTATGAACACGATATTTTCTGGCCTAATTACTTCCAAAATGCGTATCAAAATCCTGATGCGACTGTTCCTTAATCCGGACCAGAATACCTATCTCCGTCAGCTTGCACGGGAATTCAATGCCTCACCAAGCCAGATACAAGGAGAGTTACAACAATTGTCCAACGCAGGCCTAATCACCAAAACCAAAGACGGGAGGCAAATCAATTACCAAGCTGAGGAGAAACACCCTCTCTTTCCGGAACTCCACTCCATGGTGAAGAAAGCCCTGGGGATGGACCAGATCATTGACAGTATCATCGCAAGGTTAGGACAACTGGAGGAGGCTTGGCTAATAGATGACTATGCAGAAGGCAAAGATACCGGCATCATCGACTTGGTTCTTGTCGGCATTATTGACCAATCCAATCTGGCTGATCTAACGGCAAAAACAGAGCGCTATATCGAACGTAAAATACGTACATTGGCAATAACAAGAAATGAATTCGATGCCATGCGGCCAATGCTGGAAAAGCGCACATGCCTTCTGTTGTGGTCGTCTACGAATAATCAGGGGCAAGGTGAGAACAGATGAGCATCCAAGTACGAAAGAGAAGCTCTAGTCTGGGCATATATTGTACGTCCACCATCAAATTGTGCCGATCCTGCTATGCATCAAATTCAGTCAGTATAGCCCTGCTGACAGCACGAAATACTATATTGCAACTTTTGCAATACATCACCCACTTCCATGACCAGCAATTTCCTTCAAGCAGAGAGAGATACTTTATTAGCAATAATTGTTGGGTACTTATCCATCATGAGAGCGGCATAAAATCATGAATGACGCATCTTTGCCACATATAACCACAATAAGATCGCATAAGGGCTTTACGTTCTCCACCATAAGCTCTTTGTGGCAATATCATGAGCTACTCTATTTTTTCATATGGAGAGATATCAAAGTACGTTATAAACAAACGATAGTTGGGATGTCGTGGGCGATCATTCAGCCCTTGCTGGCAATGATTGTTTTTAGTATTTTTTTCGGCAAGTTGGCTAAAATGCCCTCTGATAATATTCCTTATCCTGTTTTCTGTTATACCGCTCTGGTCCCATGGATCTTTTTTGCTAACGCATTAAGTCAATGCTCTGAAAGCCTTGTAAGAAGCTCTGATTTAATAAAGAAAATATACTTTCCAAAACTGGCCATACCATTATCTTCCGTGCTTTCCGGGGCGGTTGATTTTGCACTGTCTCTGGTTGTTCTATTTATTATGATGCCGTTTTTTGGCGTTTCTCCAACTGCAGAGATTATCTGGTTACCCTTATTTATCCTGCTTGCCATAACAACCTCCATTGGTGTAGGACTTTGGCTAGCAACGTTAAATGTGATTTTTCGTGATGTACGATATGCAGTCCCCTTCCTGATTCAGTTGTGGCTTTATGCCTCACCGGTAGTATATCCAAGTAGTTTGCTGCCAGAACCATGGCGCTCGATATACGGAATTAATCCAATGGCCGGTGTTGTAGAAGGCTTCAGGTGGTCACTGTTAGGTACAGGAAATCCGCCAGGAACAATGCTTGCCGTATCTGCATGTATATCACTGATTCTATTATTTACCGGCATACTCTTTTTTAGCCGGGTTGAAAAGAAAATGGCTGACATTATTTGATCCCAGGAGGAAAAATGAAAAAGGCATTAGTGTGTGGCGCAGGTGGTTTCATTGGCAGCCACATGGTCAAAAGATTGAAAGAGGAAGGATTCTGGGTAAGAGGAGTTGACCTCAAGTATCCTGAGTTTGGAGATACACATGCCGATGATTTTGTTATCGGTGACTTAAGAGAACAACAGGTTTGCCGGGCAATCGTTGATCGCCGTTTTGATGAAGTCTATCAGTTTGCTGCAGATATGGGCGGGGCTGGATTTGTTTTTACCGGAGAACATGATGCCGACATCATGCATAACTCAGGCCTTATTAATTTGAATATATTGGATTGCTGTCATAAAAGGAACATAAAAAGAGTATTCTACTCTTCCTCAGCATGTATATATCCTGAATACAATCAACTTGATCCTGATAATCCAAATTGCGCAGAAGATAGCGCATATCCGGCGTCTCCTGATAGTGATTACGGTTGGGAGAAGTTATTTAGCGAGAGACTCTACCTTGCCTACCATAGGAATCATGGCATGGAGGTAAGGATCGCTCGCTACCATAATATTTTTGGCCCTGAGGGTTCTTGGTGTGATGGTAGAGAAAAGGCTCCTGCTGCAATGTGTAGAAAAGTTGCAGAAACGGCCGACAATGGCGAAATTGAAATGTGGGGTGATGGTAAGCAGACCAGGTCATTTTTATACATAGATGAGTGTATAGAGGGAACCTTAAGATTGACAAGGTCTGATTGGACCGGGCCGGTTAATATCGGATCGGATGAGATGGTAACCATTAACCAGTTAGCAGAAACTGCTATGGAGATAGCAGGTAAGAAACTGACTATTAAACATATACCAGGGCCTCTCGGTGTTCGTGGAAGAAACTCTGATAACAGCCTGATAGAGAAGCAACTTGGCTGGAGACCAAGCTACTCACTGAAGAAGGGCATGGACATTACATATCGCTGGGTTGAGGAGCAGGTAAAAATGGCCAGTTCAAAAATCTAATGGTTAAGTTCTCGTGGTGAATAACAGCTCTAAATTTTTCAGTTCTTAGTTAGACGTTACTTTTTATCGTTCTTATCGGATAGAACAAATTAACAGCTACTAACCGTTGGAGTTATCAGTGGAAAATAAATATTCTATTATCGGACTTGGAAAACTCGGTTGTAGTATGGCTGCCGCAATTGCCAGCCGTGGAATCGATGTTATTGGAGTGGACATCAGTAAGGAGGCTGTGGATGCCGTTAACAATGGTTATGCTCCGGTTCAGGAGACTGATCTTGATACAACCATCAAGGCTAACAAGACACGGATAAAAGCAACATTAAGCCACACCGAAGCTATTCTGAACAGCAGCGTCTCCTTTGTTATTGTGCCAACACCAAGTGATGAGAGAGGCGCGTTCTCACTCCAATATGCGAAATGGGCCTTTCGTGAGATAGGTCAGGCGCTGGCCAAAAAAGATGGATACCACCTGGTGGTTCTAACCAGTACCGTCCTACCAGGATCAACCCGCTATGGCCTACAACCCATTCTTGAGCAGGAATCGGGAAAAAAGTGCGGGGTGGATTTTGGTCTTTGCTATAGCCCGGAATTCATTGCACTGGGCAGTATTATCGAGAACTTCTTGTCTCCGGATTTTACTCTGGTTGGTGAATTCGACCAACGCTCGGGGGATATCCTTGAACAATGCTATTCGCAGTTTATGCTTAACTCTCCTCCCTGTCAGCGTATGAGCCTAGAAAATGCTGAGCTAACCAAGGTGGCGTTAAACACGTTTATCACTACAAAAATCACTTATGCGAATATGCTAAGCGATCTGTGCGAACGTATTCCAGGCGGCGATGTGGATATTGTCACGAATGCTATAGGAAACGATTCTCGGATTGGAAAAAAATATCTCAAAGGCGCCCTAGGATACGGGGGGCCATGTTTCCCCAGAGATAACATTGCCCTTGGATTTCTTGCCAAAGAGCTTGGTGCACAGGCAACAATCGCTGAGACCACTCATCAGGCAAATATAGACCTGGTACCGAGAATTGCCGCACAGGTTCAAAACATTGTTTCTCCAACTGACACTGTCGCTGTACTGGGAATGGCATACAAACCCCACTCCCATGTTATCGAGGAGTCGCAAGGTGCATTTCTTGCGCAAACACTAGCGAAATCTGGCATAAGAGTTGTCGTATATGATCCACTTGCGGCTCAAACAGTAAGAAATGAATTTAAGGACCTGGTTGTTGTACTTGATACGCTTGAAGACTGCCTAAAACAAGCAAAAGTATTCCTGGTAACTACACCAGACCCCGAGTTCGAGAATATATCGGCAGAATCATTTGGGGGAAAAGATGTTGTCATATTCGACTTTTGGCGAATGTTGGATAACCAAGTGACTGGCCATTCAAATATTCGATACATACCTGCTGGAAGGTGCCGCGATGAGACCGCTAATGAAAGAAGGCTGGCAGACCTTTGGTGCAACCAGTAACACCTTGTAGATCGGTATCAGCATGACAAATATCGCTATATCTGCTGAAGGATTGAGCAAAAGCTACAGGATAGGCCGCAAACAGGCCAGGTACAAGACGTTGCGTGAGACCGTTACTGATTTTGCCACAGCGCCTTTGCATAGGCTTAAGTCCTCATTACACGGGCATGCAGCAACTGAACAGGGCGAGTTGATATGGGCGTTACAAGATGTTTCTTTCACTATTCAGAAAGGGGATGTAGTCGGCATTATTGGCCGTAATGGCGCTGGAAAAAGTACTTTGCTTAAGATTCTTGCACAAATCACCCAACCTACTAATGGACATGCCGAAATTAAAGGAAGAGTTGGTTCTTTATTGGAAGTCGGAACCGGGTTTCATCCTGAATTAACAGGAAGAGAAAATATTTTTTTAAATGGTGCAATTCTGGGGATGAAACGGGCAGAAATAAACAGGAAATTCGATGAGATTGTTGCATTTTCAGAAGTAGAACAGTTCATAGATACACCTGTAAAGCACTATTCAAGTGGTATGTATATGCGGCTTGCGTTTGCAGTTGCTGCACATTTGGAAACAGAGGTCTTGTTAGTGGATGAGGTTCTTGCTGTTGGAGATGCAGCTTTTCAAAAGAAATGCTTGTCCAAAATGGGTGATATTGCGATTGAAGGAAGAACTGTATTGTTCGTAAGCCATAACCTTGGTGCCGTGCACAAATTATGCAGCAAAGCGCTTTGGATAAAATCTGGAAATTTAGTGCTTGAAGGTGAGTCCGGACATGTAATAGATAAATACTGCTCAGATCTTTACAAGATTGAAAATGATTATTCACTAAGAGAGCGCAGGGATAGAGAAGGTGATGCACGAATCCAGTTTACACGCATCTATTGGCAAGATGAAAATGGTCACGATCTACACTCACTAAGGAGTGGAGGAAACTACACCCTGGTACTGGATTATGAGGCAAATACCGATTCTATTTACAATGACGTTTTCGTTAGTTTCCTCATCAAGGATAATTTACACACACCAGTTCTGCTACACCAAACAGATTTTGAAAATGGGAATTTCAAAGACATACCATCAAAAGGGCAGTTTTTCTGCAAAATCCCAAGATTTCCATTAGCGCAGGGTGAATATACGGTCAATATTTTTGTTTCAATAAATAATAAAACGAGTGACTCCATTGATAATGCATCAAGGTTAACGGTGGACTATGGAGATTACTATTGTACTGGCCATCAAGGCAGACCAGAGCTATGTAAATATCTGACTGAAGGTTCCTGGGAATTACAAGGCATGAGTGAATAATGAAGTTTCCCTTTAGTGGAAAAATAAGAAACTTTTGTCATCTCCACAAGCAAAAGCTCGTGGGTCCGACTACTGTTGAACGGAAAGCTACCATAACGACCAATGTACCAGGTGCCAAACCTATTGAGTTACCGTGCTATTACGAGGAATTTGTAGACTATTATCCAAACTGCGAATTACATACTAAGCAGTGGCTTGTTGAGAATATTCAGAAAGATTGGGTTATTTTGGATTGTGGTGCGAACATCGGATATTTCTCTATTCTGATGGCACGGCAAGCAACTGATGGGCATGTATATGCATTTGAGCCTACAGATACTTATGAAATGCTAAATAGAAATATTGCACATTGTGGAATCAATAATATAACAACATATAAACAGGCATTAGGAACGCATTCTGGAGACATTGAAGAGAGTATTTTTCGGATATGGGGGAAAGATCCAGAGAAAAAATCATATTCATTTACGACTGTTGATGATTTCGTATCTAGCCATGCATTAAGCAAAGTGGACTGCATTAAGATAGATGTTGATTCTTTTGATTTTGAGGTTGCTAAAGGGGCTCAGGGTGTTTTATCAGCTCATAATCCATTTGTGATTATCGAGTTAAATCACGCTCTGAATATGAGGGAACAAAACAATATGCAGGCCCTGGAGTGGTTTGCTGAACAAGGATATGGCCAAGCCGTGGTATTGGACTATGATAATTTTTTATTAAAACGAGACTGTGATCTGTTTTCATATTCCAACACGGAATTAACTATGACGATTGGATATTAGTGCAGCATTTTTTATTGAGTTATTTTAATGAGTGACGAGTCCATTATTAATCATATTCTAGGAGCATCTCCACATGGTGCATTTGAATATTCTGGTCACATATTCAGAGAAGATGCATATGGAATTATAAAACGTCTTCGTTTTTTTATTACACACATTGAAAACATAAGACAAAAGCATGGAATAGATGTTGGTGAAGTACGTATTCTTGATGTGGGTTGTGGTACCGGGATAAACATTTCAATACCTTTAGCCACAGCAGGCTACGATGTTCTTGGAATAGATAATGATCATTTATCAATTGAGAAGGCAAATGAGCTTACTGTTGATATTGATAATGCTTCGTTTATATGCCAGGAAGCAGAAACCATTGATAATCGCGGGCCTTTTCACATCATTATTTGTTCAGAGGTTCTTGAGCATATTGAGGATCCAGAGCAATTACTCACAAAAATGTATTCCATGTTAAAAGAAAATGGTGTGTTACTTATTACTGTTCCGAACGGCTATGGTTATTTTGAACTGGAGCATTCCATTGACCAGCGTTTTCCTTCTATAGCCAGCTTTGCGGATAACATTCAGCAACGTCTAGTTCGAAGATTTGGCAGTACAGCTTTAAAGAAACGTCATGCCGCTGAACGATCAGTCGAACACTGTAATCTTGCATGTTCTTCTTTAGATTCCGAGTCATCACATTGCAATCATTTCACGTTTAAAAAGATAAAGAACTTGATCAGGAATTGTGGATTTGAAATTGCTGAATTTAGAAACAGGACCTTATTTGCCGGAAATATCATAAATGTCATTATTAGAGAAAGCGATACACTCTTAAAATGGAATGGCTCAATAGCGGATGTACTTCCAAAATGGACATGTTCTGGATGGATGGTAGCCAGCTATAGGAAACCATAATCATGAATTTTTTTTTAAATTTTTATGTTATTTCTGTAAATTCGAATAGAAGGGATGGGTAGATGAACATAACTACTGTAAGAGAATACTGGAATGCCCGCCCATGTAACATCCGTCACTCTAATTCTGAATTGGGCTCAGAACAGTATTTTAATGAGGTGGAAGAACGAAAGTATTTTGTTGAACCACATATTCCAAGGTTTGCTGAATTCAAAAAATGGAAAGACAAAAAAGTACTGGAAATAGGTTGCGGTATTGGTACTGACGCAGTGAATTTTGCACGTGCAGGTGCTCAGTATACTGCGATTGAGCTATCGCAGAAAAGCCTGGATATTGCACAAAAGAGATTTGAGGTTTTTGGCCTTGATGGGAGATTTTATCTTGGTAATGCAGAAGACCTATTATCGATAATACCAATAGAAGAATATGATTTAATCTATTCCTTTGGAGTAATTCACCATACTCCAAATCCGAAAAACATTATTGATAGTGTCAAGCGCTATATGCATAGTGACTCTGAATTCAGATTGATGATGTATGCCAAGAACTCATGGAAGAATATCATGATTGAGGGAGGATACGATCAGCCTGAAGCTCAATCAGGCTGCCCAGTTGCATACACATACACACAAGACGAACTCCGATTACTATTAGATGACTTCGAGATTCTAGATATACATCAGGATCATATTTTTCCGTTTGTTGTAGAAAAGTATATAAAGTACGAATATGAGCTCCAGCCTTGGTTTAAGGCAATGCCTGAGAAAATGTTTGATACATTATGCAAGTCGCTGGGCTGGCATACTCTAATTTCATGCAAACTAAAATAAACGATATACAATGCTAAGCACAATGAAACCAAAAATATCAATTGTAGCAACCTCTAGAAATGATAATCATGGCGGTGATTTATTAACTAGAATGCAGATATTTGTGGATGGAGTTATTGAGCAGAGTAAACGTTTTAACTTCAGCCTGGAACTGATACTAGTCGAATGGAATCCACCTACTGACAAGCCTCGACTGGCAGAAGCTTTAAACTGGCCAGATGACATTTCCCCTTGTTCGGTTCGCATCGTGGAAGTTCCACCAGAAATTCATAACAGGTATGAATGCTCACAAGGCCTGCCTCTGTTCCAGATGATTGCAAAGAATGTTGGCATTGTTAGGGCAAAGGGGGACTTTGTTTTATCCACAAATGTTGACATTATTTTTTCTGACAAGCTCATGAAGTTTTTATGTGAGCAACGATTGGAAAAAGGTAAATACTACCGGGCGGACAGGCATGATGTACTAAATAGTATGCCTTTGAACTCTTCATTTGAGGAAAAACGCGAATACTGCAGAAACAATACGATTAGAATATGCCATAAAGAGGGCATTACTGACTGCATAAAAAATGAAACAACACTGTTTTTTCCGCTGTTACCTTTTGTTGGAAAGCGTCTTCACCTTATCCCTTTATGGAAACAGTTAATCAAGCTAGGTAAAACCAGGCTGTTTAAGTTCCCATTCAAGTTAATGGGACATTACAGATTATGGCTTAGACTTCATACCAATGCATGTGGCGATTTCACAATGATGTCAAAAGATGATTGGTACAGTATAAGAGGAGCACCAGAACTGGAAATTTTTTCTTTACATATTGACTCGCTTGTTTGTTATATCGCTCATTATGCAGGAATCAAAGAGGAGATTCTTGAGGATCCAATTTACCATGTGGATCACTCTGGTGGTTGGAGTCCTGAAGTAGAAGAGGACAGGTCTCTCTATGATCGGATGAAAAAAGTTAATGTACCCATATTGTCGATTAAGGAAATGGATGACTGGATATCAGATTTATATCACCATAGAAGGCCAATAGTTTATAACAGTGAAAACTGGGGATTGGCCGACGTAGAACTTAAAGAAACAATAATTTAGTAATAGTAATGACTGATCACCCCTTCTTTACTGTAATAACCTCATCATTGAATATGGGTGAATCCCTTGTTGACACTCTTGAGTCAATCAAGACTCAGAGCTTTCACTCATTTGAACATATTGTTATAGATGCAGTATCTACTGACAACACACTAGATCTACTAAAAAGATATGAAACAATATACCCATTGAAATGGGTTTCAGAACCAGACCAGGGAGTGCCTGATGCCTTTAACAAGGCAATCAAGATGTCGAAAGGTAAGTACATCATAGCGATACAGGCGGATGACTATTTGTTAAATAGTGCTGTCTTACAAAAAGTGTACAATACAATAATTGACTTAGATACTGAATATGATGTGATCAGTTGCCCCATAATAAAAGGTTATCCGGGTGGACACGATCGAATTATCAAGCCGATTAAAAAGATATGGTGGCATCGATTTAGAAACATCTTTCCTCACCAAGGCGTTTTTATTAATCGCAAACTGTTTAACCGTATAGGCCTATATAATCTGAAATATTCCATCACAGAAGACTACGATTTTCTCTATCGCGCTATAAGTAATGGTTGCAGCATTCATTTTGACAGTATGCCTGTAGCCTATATGGGTTGTGGTGGTGCATGCAGCATCGATAAGTATCTACTTACACGGTTAAGAGAGGAGCGTGAACTCCAGAGAAGAAATGAAGACAAGATATTTTGGCGTATTGCACAAACAGCATTCTGGACGCTATATTTTCCCTATAAGACAAGGCTTTTTACAAAGGCAGGATCTGCTTCCTTCGGAAATAGGCATTCAACACAATAAAAATGAGATAAGACTGTATAGAATACCTACCACTTATACGCCGACATACACAAAAGCCAAAGTGGTTTTTAGATCATAACAGGTCAATTTGAAAGTATTAGTTGTGAAAACTTGGTGAGAGCATTGTTTTGATGAAAATTCTATGCCCTGTACCTACTGGAAGCGGCGCTGGTGTGATGCACTCTGAATTAGCCCGTTCGTTGGAAGGATACTATACACAGGACTACTCACCCTGGTGGGAGCTAATGCCGTTAGCCATGCCACTTCTTAACATTGGCAGGGCTGACTTGATACATGCCACGCTAGATTATGGGTTATTTTTTAAAAGGCCAAGAAAGCCGTTAATACTGACAGCCCATAGCTACTTTCTTGATTCAGCCATACGTCCCTATTCCAGCGCTATTCAAAACCTCCACTATCGAACAGATCTCCGCTGGTTTAGCATTGCCTCTCTAAAATTATCTCATACTGTTACGGCAGTCAGCCGGTTCGTGGCAGACTTACTGCGTGATGATCTTGAATATAGCAAAGAAATCAGAGTCATTTACAATGGGGTAGATGAAAAGCGCTTTTTCCCGGCAAGAAAAGGCAGTAGTCATCGGCCATTCCGCATCCTTTTTTGCGGGAAGACAAGTAAAGGGAAAAGGGCTGACCTGCTTATACCAATGGCCAACACTTTGGGGCAAGATTTTGAAATCATGTACACCCAGGGTCTTTCAGGTAAAAGGAAGATAAAGGGAATACTCAAACCAGGAGCTGCCAAACTAGTGCCGCTGGGAAAGATTCATCATGAACATATGCCTGAGCTCTATCGAGAAATAGACGCACTATTTATGCCTTCTGCACGAGAAGGATTTGGGCTATGTGTAGCAGAAGCAATGGCATGTGCTATCCCCATTGTAGCAGCGAATTCCAGTGCACTACCGGAACTGGTGAAAAACGGCAAGGGCGGCTATCTCTGCCCAATTGATGATGTTAGTTCCTATACAAGAGCATTTCATGACCTAGCAGAAAACCCGGCTATTGCCAAAAACATGGGGGAGTACAATCGCTCCCGCGTGGAGCACAATTTCACTCTACAGAAAATGACGCATGAATACCGATTACTATTTGAAGAGGTCCTAGACACAGGAGAGAAGCATGTCTGATCAGGCTGGTAAGTTCCAACTAACCAGTTGTCCATAAAATTCTTATAACATATATATTTTTGAGAAAATAACTATCTGTATCTGTTACAACATACGTCTAGATATGCAGGAAAATAGGATAAATCCTTGTTTTGACCTACTGATCAAAATAGTCATTGGTTTCCGTTGAAGAGATTCCATAATGTAACGCCGTAATCTGCTCAGATATCAATCCAATGAGAAACACCAGGATTGCAGTAATAAACATGACACCGGCCATCTCAGAAAAACTCCCTGTTATCCAATAGAAATAGATGTAACGAAGCAACCCAGACAAGAAGAAAACCACGCTTGCAGGAAAAAAGAAGCGCATTGGTGAAAATAGCGTCGTCACTTTCATAATTACTACCAGAAACCGAATTCCATCTCTTAACAGACTGATCTTACTCTTACCTTTACGCTGGCCAGCTCTGATAGGAATAAATGACACCTGGTAGCCTGAACGCATGTAGGCCATGGTAGTTGTAGTGGGGTATGAAAATCCATTTGGTAACAGGTGAATAAACTCTTTAAACGTATTTGCCTTTACGGCACGAAAGCCAGATGTAAGGTCAGGGATATGCCGGCCAGTCATCAGTGATGCGAACCTGCTTAATAGCTTGTTTCCAATCCTGCGCCCCGTGCTGGCCTGAGTATCAGATTCTCGCGCTCCTATTACCAGATCATATCCCTCATCAATCCTCTGCAGTAACCTTGGAATATCCATATGATTATGCTGCCCATCAGCATCCATAAATACTACAATTTCACCTTTGGCATGCCTTGAGCCTGTCTTAATCCCAGCACCATTTCCCATATTGTATTTATGCTGGATTACCTTTGCTCCTGATTGAAGCGCCAACTCACATGTACTGTCTGTTGAGTTATCATCAATAACCAGAATCTCGGCTTCCGGATAACTTTGAACCAGTGAGCTAACCAGCGCACCCACAGATGCCTCTTCATTATATGCAGGTATGATAATTGACAGTTCTGTTGTTCTTGTTTGGTCTTGGCTCATTAGACATCCAGATAATATTTCAGTGAATATATACTACATGGAAATGCTTGAAGCTAACTAATTGACTGGAGGCAGCTCTTACAGCCAATACAACGCTAAACATCATAGTTTAAATTGGTGGTTCTTGCCTGCCCACCATATCTTCACCTAATTGCACAACCTTTCATTCTAAGTTATTGTCATGTTTCACAAATTAAGTGCGCATGTTAGGCTATAATCTGCAATATTATAGGATATTGGTGATGTAGGCTTTGGTATTGTAATAATAGGAAATGCCAATACGGTCACAAAAATAAATCTATCTACCTGTTATTGCTGTTTTTTTATAGCTAACTCATGGCGCCAGAAGTACCTAGAAGAGAAGCAGACGAATCACATATGGCGGAAACGAAGCAAAATATAAAAATCAGCGGATTGGCCCATCGCCTGGTTAGTGACAACCTGCTTTCGCCCGAAGCAGCTGAACGGGCATTCTCCCAAGCGGCGTCACAACGCACTTTGTTTGTCACCTATCTGGTGGAACACAATATTCTGGACAGCCGGCAGATCGCATATGCCGCCTCTCAGGAGTTTGGAGTACCCTTACTGGATATAGATGTACTGGATCTGGATCAGGCACCGATTAATCTGGTAGAGGAAAAGCTGATCCGCACCCACCACGCCATCCCCCTGTTCCGTCGCGGCAATAGACTATTTCTCGGTGTTTCAGACCCCACTAATATTGGCGGCCTGGATGAGATCAAATTTCATACTGGACTAACCACTGAAGCCATAGTTGTAGAAGAGGACAAGCTAACCAACTTCATTGAATCTGCGTTGGATGCCCAGGAAACCACCATGGAAGATCTGATGGATGCAGATCTGGATAACCTGGATATCAGCTCAGTAGATGATGAAGAACAGGCCGAAGGCGAACTTGATATTGATGATGCCCCGGTTGTGCGTTTTGTAAACAAAGTGCTTCTGGATGCCATCAAGACTGGAGCATCTGATATACATTTTGAACCTTATGAAAAGAATTTTCGGGTCCGCTTCCGTCAGGACGGCATGCTACATGAAATCGCTGCACCACCGATAAATATTGCACCACGACTGACCGCACGCCTAAAAGTCATGTCGAAAATGAATATTGCCGAACGTCGGGTACCGCAGGATGGACGCATCAAGATGATGCTGTCAAAAAACCGCTCTATCGACTTCCGTGTCAACACCTGCCCTACCCTGTATGGTGAGAAAGTAGTACTGCGTATATTGGACCCAACCTCAGCTCAGATAGGTATTGAAGCCCTGGGATTTGAACCGGAGCAACAAGCCCTGTTCGAAGAGGCTATCGGTAAGCCGTATGGCATGATCCTGGTAACCGGACCTACTGGTAGTGGTAAAACGGTAACCCTGTATACCGGCATGAACATGCTGAACAAACCTGACGTAAACCTCTCCACAGTGGAAGACCCGGTAGAAATACAGGTCCGCGGCATTAACCAGGTAAATACCAACGTCAAGACAGGGCTCACCTTTGCTGAAGCACTCAGGGCATTCCTGCGTCAGGACCCGGATATCATAATGGTGGGTGAGATACGTGACTTGGAGACCGCAGAGATAGCCATCAAGGCAGCCCAGACCGGACATCTCGTTCTATCCACATTGCATACCAACGATGCTCCACAAACCCTGAGCCGTCTGGCTAACATGGGCATACCACCCTATAACATAGCCTCATCGGTCCTGCTGATACTGGCTCAACGCCTGGCCAGAAAGCTCTGCGAACACTGCAAGGTGCCTGATGACCTATCCAAAGAAGCTTTGCTCAGCGAAGGATTTGATAAGAAGGAAGTCTCCAAGCTACAGATATATAAACCATCCGAGTCAGGATGTGACCGTTGCACTCATGGTTATAAAGGAAGGGTTGGTATATTTGAGGTAATGCCAATATCAGAGGAGATGGGACACATCATCATGGCCAACGGAACCTCAATTCAACTTGCGGAACAGGCAAGAAAAGAGGGTGTACAGAACCTTAGAATGTCTGGGCTAAATAAGGTAAGTGCAGGTATTACCAGCCTTGAGGAAATAAACCGGGTAACCAAGGATTAACGCATGGCAAAATCAGCAGAAAATGTAGAGAAGGCTCTTGTATATACCTGGGAAGGTACTGACAAAAAGGGTAAACGTCTCAAAGGCGAAACCCGTGCCGCAACTATAACCCTGGTCAGGGCAGATCTACGCAAGCAGGGTATAATCCCACTCAAAATCAAGAAAAAGCCCACATCTATATTCACCGCCAGAAAACCAAAAATCACTACTGGGGATATCGCAGTTTTCGCCCGCCAGCTAGCAACCATGATGCAGGCTGGTGTACCCATGGTACAGGCCTTTGATATCGTAGGCCGCGGTAGCGAAAATGCCTCCATGCAGGACCTGCTTCTATCAATCAAGGCTGATGTGGAGGGCGGCACAGCACTGGCAGCCGCCCTGTCTAAACACCCCCTGCACTTTGACGACCTGTTTTGCAACCTGGTTCGTGCTGGTGAGGCTGCAGGCGTATTGGAAGACCTGCTGGACAAGATTGCCACCTACAAGGAAAAGATGGAGTCAATCAAAGGCAAGATTAAAAAAGCCATGTTCTATCCCAGCGCGATCATCATCGTGGCAGTACTGGTAACCTCCCTGATCATGTTGTTTGTTATACCTCAGTTTGAGAACCTATTTAAAAGCTTCGGTTCTGACCTGCCAGCATTCACCAAACTTGTAGTAACCATGTCCAGATGGCTACAAGAATGGTGGTTCTTGGCCTTGTTAGGTATTTTTGCTGTTATCTACTCGGTTGCTTTTGTCTGGAAGCGCTCACGCAAGTTCCGTCTATTTATAGACAGAGCTCTCTTGAAGACTCCAATCATTGGAGTAATTGTGAATAAATCATCTATTGCTCGATTTGCCCGCACCACCTCCACCATGTTCGCAGCAGGTGTTCCCATGGTAGAGGCCCTGGAGTCTGTAGCTGGTGCCACCGGTAATATTGTCTACTCCAATGCCGTATTACGCATGCGTGAGGATGTGGCTACAGGACAATCACTGCAGCTCACCATGAAACAGCAGGAGATATTTCCCCATATGGTGATTCAAATGGTGGCGATCGGTGAAGAATCAGGTTCCCTGGAAGATATGCTGGCCAAGGTGGCCGACTTCTATGAAGAAGAGGTAGACAATATGGTAGATGCACTAAGCAGTCTGCTGGAGCCAGTCATCATGGTGGTCCTAGGCACCCTGATCGGCGGACTTGTAGTGGCCATGTACCTACCGATCTTCCATATGGCAGAAGCTTTCTGATTCAGCATACATTACTCTGGACCCAGAACACCCAGCCAGGTTTATTTAATCTGGCTGGTCCCAATAACTCAGAAAACAACCTGACATGCTGCTCATAGAACAACTACAACAGAACCCACTGCTGTTTTTGCTTGTTATTACGATTATCGGCCTCTCAGTAGGCAGTTTTCTCAATGTGGTGATCTACCGGCTTCCGGTAATGTTAGAACAAGACTGGAAACAGCAGTGTCAGGAATTGATGGATCTCCCCGCTGATAAAGCGGTAGCCAAACCATTCAACCTGTCACATCCACGCTCCCGCTGTCCGGAGTGTGGACATAAGATAACTCTATTAGAGAATATCCCTGTAATCAGCTATCTCTTTCTGCGCGGACGCTGCTCTGCCTGCGGCACGGGCATTTCACTACGATATCCTATTATTGAGTTGGTAACTGGACTACTCTCAGTTGTCATTGCCTGGCACTTTGGATTCAGTTGGCAAACAGCTGCCGCCCTACCCCTGACCTGGGCCCTGATTGCCCTGAGCATGATTGATTATGACCACAAGCTACTCCCAGACAACATTGTTCTGCCCTTTGTCTGGCTTGGACTGGTAATTAACCTGCAGGGGGTTTTTACCGATATCCCATCAGCGGTCATTGGAGCAGTAGCGGGGTACATGTCACTATGGAGCATATTCCAGCTATTTCGCCTTATCACAGGAAAAGAGGGCATGGGCTATGGCGACTTCAAGCTGCTGGCCATGTTAGGGGCCTGGCTTGGTTGGCAATACCTGATCCAGATTGTACTGCTTTCGTCACTGGTTGGGGCTATTGTAGGTATCAGTCTGGTCATGGTCCTGGGGCGTGATCGCACCATACCCATACCATTTGGACCATATCTGGCTACTGCAGGCTTGATCAGCCTACTTTGGGGCAAGGAGATCAATCACCTCTACCTACAGTATGCCGGACTAGCCTGAGTCAGACCACAGATTACCCGTTCGTATGCGCTATAGTCAGATTATTCCACGACCATCATGCGTGATCTTTAGGCCCTATATGACATGTTGACTATCGGACTGACTGGCGGAATTGGCAGCGGTAAATCGACCGTTAGCGACATATTCCAATCCCTCGACGTACCAATCATTGACTCTGACCTGATCGCCCGTGAAGTGGTAGAACCAGGAGAGCCTGGCCTGGATGCAATCATCCAGCTCTTTGGATCAGAGGTCCTGCATCCTGATGGAACACTCAATCGTGAGCATTTGCGGCATCTGATATTCAATGACGCCTCCGCACGCAAGCAACTGGATCAGATCCTGCATCCTCTGATCCGTAAGCGTTCACAGCAGCAGTTGGCAGCCCTGGATACCCCGTATGCCATTCTCTCAATCCCTCTGCTGGTTGAGAATGGGCTGGATAAGTCTGTTGACCGGGTGCTGGTGGTTGACTGTCCGAAACAGGTACAGATTGAACGTATCTGTAAACGGGACAATGTCACCCCAGATCAGGCCAGGGCAATCCTGGCAGCTCAGTGCGAGCGTGAACAGCGACTGCAGGTTGCAGATGACATCATAGATAGCAATACCTCATACGCTAATATGACTCAGCAGGTCCAAAATCTGCACGGACAATATCTGTCGCTAGCTGGCAGCAGTTAGATTGCAGACACTCCGCTCTTACTGACTTTCATAGATATTTTAGATCACCACTCCCAAATCCCCTGCATTACTCTATGCTTCTCTCAAAAATGTACAGCTGTTTTTTTGAGTATAAATACACAGGTCTGGTATCCTAGACCCAACGTGTTCCGGAAAAGCACATCATGGAAACCGCATCCGAGCAGATCATATTTGAGCATCCTCTGAACGAGAGGACCAGAACCCTGTTACGGTTCGAGCACCTGTTTAACCAGACCGGGTATCACTCCAATCAGGCAGGTGACTGGGACAGCCGTGCCGCCATAGACGGCATAGTTGATATGCTCAATATCCTGCTGTCTCGCACAGATATGAAAAGTGAGCTGCTCAAGGAGTTGGGGCGTTATCAGGCCTACCTTGCTGGGCTGACAACTACCCCAGGTATAGATAAAAAGCTCCTGGAACAGGTATTAAACAATATCGATACAGCCACTTCCGATATACAGAATAATATCGGCCAGATCGGACAGGACCTGCGCGACAATGAGTTCCTGCAATCGATTCTCAACCGTAGCAGCATCCCTGGCGGAAACTGTGCCTTTGA
>JANQEV010000102.1 GCA_028278145.1 Chromatiales bacterium
CTTGGTGTCGGATTCACTCCAGGCCTGCTTGACACTCTTCACCCCAGCAAGCTGTTCCAGAACTACCACCGGCAGATGTTGGTCTGACGTATGTCCCGCATACAGAACTTCAGCCGTGCGGATATTGCACTGTTTGAATGCAATCAAGCCATCCCTTTCTCTGCGCCAATGCCTTTCTCCCCGGTTAGAATCCAGAAACAGCTTTACGAACACCTGAGCGCCGGCATATTCCCCCCGAAACACCAGTCTTTTGCCAGGGAGTGAACGCACTACCTCCAGACATGTAATATCTTCTCCATTTTCCAGGCTATAGCGCTGATCAATCGACACCTGCAGACTCCTTCTGCTTGAATCGAATCTTTCTCCGGGCGAGGTACTTCCAAAAACTCTTACCATCAGCATTCAGTACCTTAGTACCCAGATACTTTTTCAAAAAACGCAATCTATCGGCTTCACTCCAAAATTTGCCCCGCCTATTCAGACTGTCCAGATCTCGTTTTGCAGCTCGTCTGGGTGTAATGCAGTAGCGCATCTTTTCCAGATCAATAAATCTAACCTCTGGATCACCGTTCTCCACCAGGCGTACAAACACATGTTTTGGATGCAGCGAATTATGGGCCAATCTGTGATCGTGCATACGTCGCACCGCATCCGCCAGGACATCAATAAAGCGCCTGCGAACAGCAATGCTATTGTTCCAACCATCATCTAACCATCTATGCATCTGCTTATTCATGGGGCGAAACCCAGACAGCTCTCTCGTTACCAGCATAGCCCGCCAGGTACCATCTACCTTGCGCTGCCCAAAATATGCCGGCTCAAGTGTGGGAACTCCAGCCTCCTGCAGTGCCAGGATATTCCTGATCTCGCTGGTGATGGTTGGCTCTCCGCTAAAGGGGTGCAGCAGGGTGCGGCGGGTATGGTTCTCCTGCCGTTTAACGAACACCGTCTCAACTCCCCCATCTGGCAGATTCAGCTCTATCCGCACCACTCCACTCCAGCCACCACGGCGCTGGTTGGGTGGCTCAAACCAGTCAGCCTGCAGTTGCCACAAGGCCTCAAAGCTGTCCAGGTGATTGTGGCGTAATATCTCCTGCCAATTGTCCGGGCAGTAATCCTTCATTCTGCTGCCTCTCTGACCTTTGGTGGGGGGCGGGTAGCATCCAGGGATTGGGCGCGTACCTGGATCTCATCCCAGAAGGCAGTATCCAGACTCAAGGCCTGACGCAGTGGAAGATTCAGGTATTCCCTGGCAAAGCGGAGCAGATCACGCTGAGTGAGACCGATCTGCATGGCGGAAAACCAGAGTGAACCAATATCCTTCACCACCCAGCGCCGGGGGGTACTGGTCCTTAGCTGCACCCGATGCAGATCTATCACAAACAGATGTAGATTTTCCTCTGTGCCATCCCATGGGCTGGACATCAAAAAATGACACAGATAGAAGTCACGATGATTCACACCATTCTGATGCAGAGTGCGGGCAATTCGTGCCAGGCGTCTGATCAGGATCCATTTCTCTTTTGGTGGCGGTGGAGTCTGCGACCATTCCTGGCAATAGGTTTCCAGGCTGAGGCAGTTTTGCAACTCTTCTGTTATCAGCAGCGAATCAATGGTCGAGGGGTTCCATCCCTGCTGCCCAAAAGCTACCGGAGTCATGGTCTCCACTCCAAGCTCTTGCAGGCGATGTATAGCACGCCACTCATTCCCAGCACCCAGGATAGGTGACCGCAGCTGCAGCAGGTTCTTGATAATTTCGTGCCAACCCACTCCGTGATGACACTTGATGAAAAAGCCTCGCCCATCGCGCTCAACCCGGAAAGTCCTGCGGTTCTGAATACGCTTGAATACCTCGCCTTCCAGGGCGCAAAAATCCTCCAGCGATCTCTCTGGAAACAAGGATCGATACTGGTCATACAGCTTCAGCATGAAGTTCCATTGCGCTGTGCACGCTCAATTATCACGTCTGCTGCCCGCTCTATCAGGCTATAAAGGTCAGTATTTTCGCAATACTCAGGGCCATTGACCACCCACTTGGCTCGACTGTCCGACTGCAGAAATTCAGCCAGTGCATTGTTGAGTCTCTCCTGATCAAATGGCTCTGGGATAGTCATACCGGCGTCAGCAGCAGTCACATACTTGGCAAAACCACAATTCTCGGTAACCAGTACCGGTACGCCGCAGAGCATGGCCTCAATCAGCACAGTACCGGTATTCTCACTGCGTGGTGCGTGAACCAGGAAATCCGCCGCGCGATAGAAGCGGCTAACATCATCTCTGGTACCAGCAAAGTTTATTTGTTCACCTATACCAAGGCGCACAGCCTGCCGCAGCAACGGGGTGGTATTACCATGCCCAACCACCAGCAATCTGCATCTATGTTTTAGTGTTTTTGGCAATACCGCTAGGGCCTGGATTA
>JANQEV010000105.1 GCA_028278145.1 Chromatiales bacterium
TTTTTTACCACCTAATTCAAACCCACTTCTGCAGCTGAAAAATGCGATACAGCATTGCATGAGAGGATGAGAACCGACTGGAGGTTTGACCAAATCCACATCAATTCTCAACTTCAAGTAACACAATACATCCATGTAGGTGCGCTCCTGCCCGGCATCCATGCCGGGCGTTCACCAGACTTCCTTTGTCCACAGGACAAAGGCTTCTGATTCACCTTCTCACCCCGACCAGCTTTTTTTACCACCTAATTCAAACCCACTTCTGCAGCTGAAAAATGCGATACAGCATTGCATGAGAGGATGAGAACCGACTGGAGGTTTGACCAAACCCACATCAATTCTCAACTTCAAGTAACACGATACATCCATGTAGGTGCGCTCCTGCCAAAACCTTAAATTCCTAAATCACCACCTCATTTATCTGAATAGAATCATCAAGTATTAGAGATTTCTTATCCCACATAGATTGAGCTAAAGAGTTGCCCAACTCATGCCGATACAACACCAGCACAATGACAAATATCATGGTAAAAAATGCCAAATACATTAATTATTTGATATTGAGTTAGAATCCAGTGATAAAGTGGTATAAAACTCAAATTCAATCAGGGATCTAGATGAATAAACGGCAGCATGAACGCCATAGCATAGAACATCCTGCAATTATAATTATGCAGGATGGACTCAAGGTTAAGTGCCGCATTCAAAACTACTCCCTCGGCGGCCTGTATATCGCTCCTGCCAACCAGAGCTGGCTAAAGAAAACTGATAATAGTGCAACCCGAAACACCGTAATTGCCATTCAAATCAGAACTCCCAGAGGTGACAAGGGATCATCCATCATCATTCAGGCAGTAATTGCCCATGTAACTGGATCTGGCTTGGGCGTTGCCTTTGTAAATCGAGAAACCGAGCTTCTGGACTATCTACACAGACTGACCAGGAGCAATGCCCGGCGGCAAGCAGTTAATACCAGCAGCAACAAGCCAGCGGGACTTGGGGCAAAAGAGACTTCCCTCGCCAACTGGGTACAGGCAACTACACGCAAGCACCTTGCGTCCAGATATCCTGACTTCATCAAGAGCTCCTATAACATCCTTTTTGATGCCGCCAATAACGCTGGTAACAACCAGGACCAGCGGGCGCTATATGATGCCTACAACATCCTGAAACAAAGCCAGGATGAGATTCGGCACCAGTTCCAGGAAAACATCGACTCCTGCTTTGCTGATTTTAAGCGTGGCAAACCGCCACAAAATGAACTTGAAGAACCCCAATCACTTCAATCTGATTTGGAACTGGTAGCTAAAAAGGACTTTGATGAATGGGTATCTGTGGTAAGCCTCACCCGTAATCTGGACCGGGGTATTTCCTCCAGACTACATAAGCTGGAAAATACCCTCTCCTATCTGAGTAAGCTATATATAAATAATGAATCAAACCCTATTTCACCTTACTCACTGCTCTGGTCATTCAAGAAATCTCTAAATGAACGAGGCATCAAACTGCCAGCAAAAAAACTGCTGTTCAGATCCTTCCAGAAAAAGATGCTAGGAGAGATCGCAACCCTGTATGACGACATTATCCAATACCTAAGTGACCATGGTATCTCCCATCAGGAACCGGAAAAACCCACTCCCAAGCCTAAACAGGCAACAACTACCAGAGGCAGAAAAGGACTGACTGACACTCTCTCATCCCTGATGGGATTAATGGGAGGAAAGAGAAAAGATGATAAGAGCGGTGGACAACCAACCACAGGGGTTGCCCCGAGAGAGATGGTGGTGCAATCCCTGCGCGGAATACACACCAACAGCAGACGCCCCATTATCCAGCGAATTGAGGAACAACTTGAAGGTGAGGTGATCAATGGCCAGCAGGTGGTGGTAGATAGTCAGACCAGGGATGCAATTCAGGTAAGCGAAAACCTGCTGGGTTCACTCCAGCAGGATTTCTCCATCAGCCCGGAAATCCAGAATCTTATTGATAACCTCAAATTACCTTTTGTAAAAGAGACTATAAATGATCCTAATCTGCTGAGTGATACCAACCATCCAGGTCACAAGCTACTTGATACTATAGGTAAACTTACACCTTACCTTCCTACCAGCAGGGAAGACATCTCCGACAAGGGCTACCTGTTCCAAACACTGGAAGAGATCAGCAGGCTCACCGAACAGGGTACAGACCTGGATATCCGCGAGATCACAACACACCTGGAGCACCTGGTAGATCACCAGAAAGAGATCTTCAAACAGAACCTGGATTTTGTTACCGAAAGCTGCGAACAGGATGAGAGGTATCTAGCTGCCCAGAACAGTGTTACTGAACTTCTCTTCTCAATGCTTACCGATAAGCAGATCCCAAAACTAGTGGAAAAGCTGCTACACCTGGGATGGCCTGGACTCATGATTCATACCCTATCCTCCTCTGGGGGGAATCTGGAAAGCATCGACCAGTTAACCACCACTATAGCCCAGCTCCTGGATATTTTTGGAACAGACGATGGATTAAAACGAAGTGACAGGGAAACTACAGAGCAACTGGTACAACAGATAAATGCAGGCTTTCAAAACTATCAACTACATCAAGAAGAAGCGTTAACGTATACAGCAATACTACAAGAGTTCTTTGATTCAGATGGAGAAGTGCATACCAATCTACTCTCTGAGAAGACAAGCCTAAACAAGGCTGCCATCAGGCAGCTGATAGAGGAACAGACATCCACCTCACACCGGGGCAGCACCTCAACCGACATAGAAAAGAGTTGGATTGACCTGGTAGCAGGCATCAAGCTGGATGACTGGATAGTGGAGCAGAGACAGCAAGGACATGTGCGCATGCTCAATCTGGCATGGATCAACCAGGCAGCAACCAGATATGTGTTTATTGATGGGGAAGGCAAAAAAAGCCTGGATACAGAAAAACATGATCTGGCTCAGATGTTTAAACAACAACAGTGTTCACTTCTGGAGAATGGCAATCTTCCAATAGTAGAGCGTACTGTTAACAGACTGCTCAAGAACACCTTTGATCAGATAAAGAGTGAATCAGAAACGGATGAGCTTACCGGCCTGCTGGGAAGAAAAGGCTTCCAGAGAACCATGTCGGAACTGTTGGAAGTAACCAGTGATATTGGGGATCAGCATGCGATTCTGAAACTGGACATAGACCAGTTCAGTGTCATAAATGACCTGTGCGGCTTCAAAGGTGGCGACAAACTGCTAAAAACCTTCGCCAATATTCTCAGGAACTACATCCCGGAAAATGCCACTCTGGCAAGAATTGGTGATGATGAGTTTGGCATCCTGATTAAAAACTGCTCTCTAGACGAAGCCTATCACATAGCTGAAAACCAACGCAGGGCGCTGGAAAACCTGAGATACACCTGGGATGGTACAGACGTCCCTGCCAGTACAAGTATTGGCATAGTAAAAATTGACTCCAACAGCACCAACACAACTCAGATACTTAACCAGGCATCATCTGCATGTAAGATCGCCCTCAAAGACGGCGGCAACTGTACCAAGGTGTATCAACCATCTGAGAAAGATATCGAAAAACGCCAGAAACTGGCTCAGGCAGTTCCTCTTATAGAAGACGCACTAAACAACAACAAGCTGGCCTTGTTTGCACAACCCATTACACCGTTGTTCATGGGTGAAGAGGAAGATCATCACTACGAAATACTACTGCGTGTAAAAGGTGATAATGGGGAGTGGGGAAGCCCGGTTGAATTTATCCAGGCGGCTGAACGCTACAACAGAATGCGCTCGGTAGATCGCTGGGTGATCAACCACATGTTTGCCTGGCTAGGCAAGTACCATCAAGAGGTGGAAGGAACAGGATTCAGTATAAACCTGTCAGCTCAGACCCTGGACGATGCGAGCTTCGCCAAGTTCATTGCTGATCATGTGGAACGATCCCCATTCCCCAATAACCGGTTAACTCTGGAAATCACAGAAACCTCTCTGGTACAACATATTGAAAAAGCCAGGGCACTGGTTGAGAACATCAAGAGTAAAGGGGTGAAATTCAGTCTGGATGATTTCGGTACCGGTTACTCATCCTACTCCTACCTAAAAGACTTCCCGGTGGACAACGTTAAGATCGATGGTGTCTTTATCAAGGACATCCTCACTGAATCATCTAGTTATGCCATGGTCAAATCCATCACTGAAATCTCTCATCACATGGAAAAGAAGGTGGTAGCCGAGTATGTGGAAAGCGAGGCAATCCTAGTGGCACTGCGTGAGCTGGAAGTGGATTTTGCCCAAGGGTATAGCGTGGGTCACCCAGTACCGCTAAAGAGCCTATTGCAACATCGGCTGTAAACGACAAACAAGCAATACTATCAAGACATAAAAAAGGCGGCGCAAATGCGCCGCCTTTTTAGTCACCTTAACTCCTGACAGGTTACAAGTTGTATCCAGTCTCTTCGTGGCAGACGATATCCAGACCCTGGATTTCATCTTCTTCATCCACACGTAATCCGACCATGGCCCCTACCACTTTCAGGATCACGTAGGTGGCTACAGCGGTAAAAATAACACCCACAGCCACGCCCACAAACTGAACCCAAAGCTGTCCGCCCATTGAGCTGATACCATCGGCGAAACCATAACCACTAAACACACCCAGATTGGTGGCAGAGAAGATACCGGCCATCAGGGTTCCCAGGATGCCACCCACACCGTGCACCGGGAACACATCCAGTGAGTCATCGATCTTGAGTACCCGTTTGATGTACTGGGTAGCGGTAAAACAGACGGCACCGGCCAGCAGACCGATGATCAATGCTCCACCTGGACCCACAAAACCGGAGGCCGGGGTAATGGTGCCCAAACCAGCTACCATACCGGTAACCGCACCCAAAGCACTGGGCTTGCCAAATCGCTTCCATTCTATAAAGGTCCAGGTCATGGCTCCGGCAGCTGCTGAGATGTGGGTAGATAACATAGCCATAGCGGCATTACCGTCAGCAGCCAAAGCGGAACCGCCATTAAAACCAAACCAACCGACCCACAGCATACCGGCACCGGTCACTGTCATGGTCATGTTGTGTGGCGGCATGGCAGTGGTGGGGAAGCCCTTGCGTGGTCCCAGTACCACTGCGGCTACCAGTGCTGCCACACCTGCGGTGATATGCACAACTACACCACCGGCAAAGTCATACAGACCCATGGAACCGAGCCAGCCGCCACCCCATACCCAGTGGGTAATTGGCACATAAACAATGAACAGCCAGAGAATGCTGAACCAGAGCATGGCGGAAAATTTCATACGTTCGGCAAAACCACCGATGATCAAGGCCGGGGTAATGATGGCGAAGGTCATCTGGAACAGCATGAACAGGGATTCCGGGATATCTCCAGATAGAGTGTCGCGACCTACGCCGGCCAACATCACCCTGCTCAAATCACCGATAAAGGCATTACCCTCGCCAAAGGCCAGACTATATCCCAGCACCAGCCACAAGATAGACACGATTCCAGCGATGGAAAAACACTGCATTAGCACCGACAACACATTCTTGGTCCGCACCAGGCCACCATAGAACAGAGCCAGACCCGGCAGGGTCATAAACAGCACTAATGCTGTTGAGGTAAGAATCCACGCTGTATTAGCGCCATTCAGACTGGCTTCTTCCGCCAGCACAATCCCAGGAAACAGCATCAGTAGTGCTGTCAGAAACAGAGGCTTTCTCATTCTAATATCTCCCAAGTACATCAGATTGCCGAATCATGCCGGCTTAAATTAATTCAAATCACCTGGCCAGCGCCCTGTTATCAGGCATCTTTGAAGGCCAGAAGCCAAATTTCAGCTTATGGATGCACTATTCATGCCTTAAAGAAATACCTATTAAATAACAGTAAGTTACCAACGGAACAATTAACTCTAGCGCAGAACACGCACCGATCCGGTGCCTAATAGGGCAGAGAAAGCACTAAAATTGAGCAAAAAAAACCGGCCCCATCCAAGATGGTGCCGGCATACCAGACTGAACGTCTGAAGGGGAGTTCGGAACAAACAAACAGCTCTGTTTGAGTGCAAACTGTATTTACACTGGTTGCGCTAAGTAGGACAGAGAGAAGAAATGAAAGTTCAAACAGGAGGACAATAAAAAACCCTGCCTTTTCAATCGCAAAGGCAGGGCAGGATTTGGTGGCTACGGGTGGAATTGAACCACCGACCTACGGGTTATGAGTCCGTCGCTCTGACCGACTGAGCTACGTAGCCGTGAAGCCGCGGAAATATACCCATTACCCGCGACACTGTCAACCTGGGCACCACGATGCTACAGGCAATTTGCTCTATTCTGGTGTATCCATCAGACATTAAAACGGAAATGCATTACATCTCCATCCTTGACGATGTAATCCTTACCTTCCACTCGCAGCTTACCAGCCTCTTTTGCCCCCTGCTCTCCACCACAGCTGACAAAATCATCATAGGCCACCACCTCTGCACGGATAAAACCACGCTCAAAATCGGTATGGATTACACCTGCAGCCTGAGGAGCGGTAGCACCTGTTGGTATGGTCCAGGCCCGGACCTCCTTCTCACCTGCGGTAAAGTAGGTCTCCAGCCCCAGCAGGGCATAACCGGCGCGCACTACCCGGTTAAGTCCCGGCTCTTCCAGCCCCAGGTCGGCGAGGAACTCCTGTTTCTCATCATCATCCAGTTCCACGATCTCGGCCTCAATTGCGGCACAAACCGCCACTACCTCAGACCCCTCATCCCGGGCCAGTTGCTGCACTGCCTCCAGGGCAGAATTGTTCTCAAACCCATCCTCAGCCACATTGGCGATATAGGTGGTGGGTTTGGCTGTCAGCAGGAACAGATCACTCATCTCAATCTGTTCATCTTCTGTTGCATCAAATGATCTGACTGGTTGACCAGAGTCCAGGTGATCACGCAGCCGCTCCAGCAACTCCTTGCGAGCCAGAATCTTCTTATCACCGGTCCTGGCCTGACGTGTGGCCTTATCCAGGGACTTCTCCACCGACTCAAGATCAGCCAGGGCCAGTTCCGTATTTATAACTTCAATGTCCGCCAGGGGATCCACACGACCCGAGACATGCACTACATCATCGTTTTCAAAACAGCGCACCACGTGGGCTATGGCATCAGTTTCGCGAATATTTGCCAGGAATTTATTTCCCAGGCCTTCACCCTTGGAGGCACCTGCCACCAACCCGGCAATATCCACAAACTGCATGGTGGTAGGAAGTACCTTTTGCGGCTGTACTATCTCTGCCAGCACATCCAGCCTGGAATCCGGCAGGGGTACAACTCCCACGTTAGGATCAATGGTACAAAATGGATAGTTTTCGGCCGCGATTGTGGCCTGTGTCAGTGCATTGAACAGGGTGGATTTGCCTACATTGGGTAGGCCGACAATCCCGCATTTGAAGCCCATTTCATTTCCCTACAAAGAAAAGCGGCAAGGATAGGGTAATTACGGGACGGATACCAGTAGTCTGAGTGGATTATTATTCCACCACCACATCAAACAGCTTGTCGAAATTGGCTATTTTCAGGATCTCTTGAACTGATTCATTGGCGTTAATCAGAGAAACATCACCCTGATCCTTCGCTGAGTGATCTCGCAATTGCAACAGCATGCCCATGGCAGAACTATCCATATATTCGGTTTCGCTTAGATCAACCACAAACTTTTTTTCACCTTTGGGGTATTCTCTGTAGCCCTCAACAAATGGCTGGTGGCATGAAAAATCAAAACGACCTGACACCTGTATGGTCACTTCACTGTTATCATCTGATTCTGTCACTTTTACACTCATTTGCTTACCTCTCCGTAACAGTTTCTGGTTACCGCCAGAGTGGCTACTCGCTAGCTAGCAACTCACAAACTCCATAAATT